>NZ_JBFULJ010000091.1:0-10359 GCF_056400385.1 Priestia sp. P5_B4 | reverse complement strand
CTACTACAGAATGGTTATGATCTAGTAAATTCAATACTAAGTTTGCTCCCATTTTCCCTAAGCCAATCATACCTAATTTCATATGTAAATTACCTCCAATAGTAAGTTTCGTATCATGTTGTTAGTGTTAGTATGGTGTAAACTCACAAGAAAAAATCCACATTTTTATATTTCCTTTATCAGTTACTTCCTACACACAAAAAAGAAAAACATTCGATGCAAGTTCTACTAAGCATCGAATGCTTTTCACCTGTTACAACTGCCTGTATTTATTCGTTCTCGCCTAATACACGATTCACGCGCTTTTCAAGCATTTTCATACCGCTTCCACCAGCTTGGAAGTGGCGTAGCTGACCTGTTTTGTCAAATACATAATATGCCGGTACATATTGATTTTCAAATGCATCCGTTAATTTATGCTCACTGTCTACAAAAATTGGCTGCGTAATATCATGTTCTGCTGCTACTTCTTTAATTTTTGATAAGTCTAAATCATCTTCAGAGCGCGGCATATGAACTGCTACTACGTTTAATTGATCTTTGTATTGGTCGCGAAATTCATTTACTTGAGGCATTGCTTCTTTACATAAATGACAGCTTACTGACCAAAAATGAATAAGCGTTGGCTTTTCGCCGATTAGCTGCTCTTTTGTAACCTCTCCGTTTAACCATTCTGTAGCGCCCGTTAACTGAGGCATTGGCTGACGTAATTTCATGAATAAAAGCCTCCCTTATTTTCACTATTATTGACTATATGTTCTTTATTATCCGATGAAAAAAAGGCCTAACGTGGACGTTAGACCTTTTAAACGTTGTGCTTACGCGTTTAAAGTAGCTTGACCTGGTTTCCAGTTAGCTGGGCAAAGTCCGCCAGTTTGTAACGCTTGAAGAACACGTAAAGTTTCATCAACGTCACGGCCAATATTGTTGTGGTTTACAACTGAATATTGTAATTCGCCTTCTGGGCTGATGATGAATAAACCGCGAAGTGCTACACCTTCTTCTTCAATTAAAACGCCGTACTCACGAGAAACAACGTGATTTGTATCAGCTGCTAATGGATATTTAAGATCACCTAAACCATTATCTTTACGATCAGTGTTGATCCAAGCTAAGTGTGTATGGATTGTGTCTGTAGAAACACCGATTACTTCTGCGTCAAGATCTTCAAACTCATCATAACGGTCAGAAAGTGCAGTGATTTCTGTTGGACATACAAATGTAAAGTCCATTGGATAGAAGAATAATACTGTCCATTTGTCATTTTTAATATTTTCTTCTAAGCTAACTTTACCGAATTCTTTGTTTGATAATACAGCTTCCATTTCAAAGCGTGGAGCTTGTTTACCTACCATACGTTCTGGCATACATGATCCCTCCAAATAATTATTAAATGAGAAAATGTATAAAACATTCTCACTTATGTACTGTTATAACGGTTTTCATTATAATGGATATTGTTTTTTTAGTCAATATTAATTAAGAATGAATTTAAACAACATCTTATAATGGTAACATAGTTGTTATGCCCGCCTTTAGGGCAAATTAAACCCTGACTTCAGCAAAAAAATGCTATAAAAGGGTTGCATTTATTTACCTTCTCAGTTTAGCATGTCTAATATCGGGAATAAACAAATGTGCTCATACTCTTACAAAATCTTTTCCACAGAATACATTCCCACTTATTAATATTGAAACAGAACATAGGAAGGATGAACAACAAATGTTTAAGATGCAAGATATCAACTGGGAACAGCTTCTTACCAATGCTGGAGTTATTGTGTTAAAACTCATTGCCATCACCATTGTATTTTTACTTGTACGAGCAATTGGTAAAAAAGTTATTGAGCGTTCCTTTGAAAAAATGAGTGAGCGCGAA
Source organism: Priestia sp. P5_B4 (assembly GCF_056400385.1). Lineage (NCBI taxonomy): Bacteria > Bacillati > Bacillota > Bacilli > Caryophanales > Bacillaceae > Priestia > Priestia sp. P5_B4. The sequence continues at coordinate 8,480 of NZ_JBFULJ010000091.1, read as the reverse complement.
AATACTACGCGCGGACGCATGCTCACACTCAAAAGTTTAACCGTTAATGTGTTTTCATATGTACTTATTTTTATTTTTGTCGTTATGCTGCTTGAAGCAGTAAATATCCATGCCACAGCTCTATTAGCTGGTGCCGGAGTTGTGGGTCTAGCAATCGGGTTCGGTGCTCAAGGACTGGTTAGCGACGTTGTAACAGGTTTCTTTTTACTTCTTGAAAAACAGCTTGATGTTGACGACTATGTAACAACCGGAACTTTTTCAGGAATTGTCGAATCAGTAGGTCTTCGTACTACTCAAATTCGCGGATTTGATGGAACTTTGCACTATGTGCCTAACCGTGAAATTACAAGCTTAAGCAATCATTCCCGAGGCAATATGCGCGCGTTGATTGATATTGGCATTTCGTATGATGATGATATTGACAAAGCAATTTCCGTACTAGAAAAAGTATGCGAGCGCGTTGCTGCAACAAATGAAAACATTGTAGAAGGACCAAGCGTGATAGGAGTTCAAGGTTTAGGCGCATCGGACGTTGTGCTTCGTGTAGTTGGCAAAGCTAAAAACGGTGAACAGTGGGGGGTTGAACGTCAGCTTCGCAAAGAGTTTAAAGAAGCGTTTGACGCAAACGGTATTGATATTCCGTTCCCTCATCAAGTAAATATTGATAAAAAGCAGCCTGAAGATGCCAAGCAGCCTCAGCATGCATAAAAAATAGCCGAAGGATTTATTCCTTCGGCTTTCTTTTATCCTTGTACCTTGTTGCCTACTTGCTGACAAATTTCTTCTGCCGTTAATCCGCTAGCTGTAATAACTGAGCCTTGCGTTACTGCATCAGAAATCCCCATTACGTTTGAATCCTGTCCTGTTACAACACAGCAATCGCACCCTTGTGCATCACTTTCGTTGCGTAATTGTACCACTTCATGTCCGAGCTGCTGAAGTGCAGCCTGTACATCTGTTAAACCGTATTCTACACCAATTCGTGCCATCGTTGCCCACCTCCTCATGGTATTAATTTAGCCATAAGGAAAAATGATTATACGATTTATTGATTGCCTTTATGTTCAAAATATTTTGTAATAAGTGAAATCGCAGTATCTATTGCGCCTTCATGAGGCTGCAGCTTTGCATGATGAAGCCCATATTCAGACTGAACACCAAGCCAAAACATAAATCCAGGAATATCTTTTAGCATATAGCCAAAATCTTCTCCTGTCATTGCTTCTTTGCATTCAATCACATCCACATCCGTTTGCGCTTTGGCAAATTCCATAAACTCTCGCGTGACTTCATGGTGATTATATACTTGATGATACATACAACCATAATCAATGGCTGTTTCACACTGATACCCTACTTCTACTCCTTTAACAATCGCTTCAATTCGTTCTTTAACACGCATCATTGATTCAGGAGATAGCGTGCGAATGGTTCCTTCTATGCGAGCTCGCTCCGCAATAATATTTTGAACCGTCCCGCCTTGAATTTTTCCTACTGTAATTACAGCGCTGTCTAGCGGATCAACGTTGCGAGCAACAATAGTTTGAAGTTGTGAAACGAGCTGACATGCAGCAACTACCATATCATTTGTTGTGTGTGGATAAGCAGCATGGCCGCCTTTTCCTTTTAAATCAATAAATAGCTCAGACGTGTTAGCAAATAGTAACCCTTCCTTCAGCGCAATTGATCCAACCGGATATTCAGGCGCTACGTGAAGGGCGAAGATGAAATCTGGAAGCCATTCTTTCATGATGTCGCTTTGGAGCATTGGCTGTGCTCCTCCTGGACCTTCTTCTGCAGGTTGAAAGATAAACAGTACATTATCTTTAATTTCATGCTGAGCAAAGTAAGTCAGTACGCCTAGCCCAATGGCCATATGCATATCATGTCCGCAGGCATGCATGAGTCCTTCATGCTGTGATTGAAAAGAATAATTCGTTTCTTCCGTGATAGGAAGCCCGTCAATATCTGCTCGGTAGCCTATTGTTTTAGTTGGATTTGTACCATGTACTTTAACAAAGAGTCCTGTTTTCCACGTCTTTACTTCTAAGCGCTCTTGCGGAAGAGTGTTAATATAATCAAGCAAAAAACGCTGTGTTTTCACCTCTTGAAACCCTAATTCAGGAATTTTATGTAGCTCTCTTCTTATTTTCACAAATTCATTTTCAGCCATGTGTATGTCCTCCTCACGAAATAAAGAAGAAAGCGTGGTTGCCCACGCTTCCAACTTGTCCATATGATACGTTCAAGGATTCAGTATCCCAATCGCTAAAACCTATTAATTCAACAAAGAAAAAGCGCAAACTGATCGTTTTTCTTATTCTTCGTTTAATTGACGCAATTCTTGCTTGATTTCTGTTTTAGACTTTGTTTTTTCGTCAATTTCTTTAATAACGCGAGCCGGCGTACCTGCTACTACTGTGTAAGGAGCTACATCTTCTACCACAATTGCACCTGCAGCAACTACGGCACCTTTACCTACTGTTACACCTTCAAGAACAACAGCATTAGCACCGATTACTACATCATCTTCTACTACAACTGGTTTTGCAGAAGGTGGCTCAATAACACCAGCTAATACAGAACCTGCGCCGATGTGACAGTTTTTACCTACTGTTGCACGACCACCAAGTACTACGTTCATGTCGATCATTGTTCCTTCACCGATCACAGAGCCGATGTTAATAGATGCACCCATCATAATAACAGCGTTGTCGCCGATTTCAACTTGATCGCGAATAATAGCGCCTGGCTCAATACGAGCTTTAATTCCTTTCATATCTAATAAAGGAATCGCAGAGTTACGGCGATCATTTTCAATTACGTAGTCTTCAATTTTTCCTTCGTTTGCTTCAATAGCAGCTTTGATTTCTTTCCATTCACCAAATACTACACCTGTGTTGCCCGTTACGAATGTTTTAGAAGATGAACCAAAGTCAATTCCTTCTACTTCACCTTTTACGTAAACTTTTACCGGTGTTGATTTTGTGCTGTTTTGAATAAATGAGATAATCTCATTAGCATCCATCATTTTCATTATGTATTCCTCCTAAGTAAGCAATGTCTCATTTAATGTAACAAAATGCTTTCACAATGACAAGCATCATTATCGTTTTAATAAAAAGATAACGATTGCAAATAAAAAAGCGAGCATCTAGACTCGCTTTAAACCGTTTCTCTTACATATTCACGTACAATATCAACAAATGCTCGAACTTGCTTCAGTTTAAACGCTGATTCGTATCCAACTAAAGAAGTGTCTCGCGTAATTGGCTCTCCATTTGCTTTCAGAAGCGGCGTCCGGTGAATATGGCTTCCAGCTTCTTTAATAGCAATCGATGGTAAAATAGCGAAGCCAAGACCATTTAAAGCCATTTGCTTACACGTCTCAATCTGATCCACTACAATCGTACGCTTCGGTGTAGTATGAAACTCTCGATGCCACCATTCTAAAATTTCTTGATAATACGTTGAGTCACTTTTAAATTGAATAAATGGTCGATGAGTATTTACTACTTCCGCTGCCCTTTCAATTTCTGAATCGACTAGGTAAAGAGGATCTGTAAACAAATGTTCTTTGACACCTTTCCAATCCGGATTTCCGCGTATGATTCCAATATGTACCTCATCTTCGTACAGATAGCGAAGCATTTCACTGCTCCAGCCGGTTACAAGAGAGATTTTAGCATGTGGGTAACGATCCATATAGCGTTTTAACACCGCCGGCAGCCAGTGCTGTCCAATAATCGAAGCCACCGCTAATTTGAGTGTACCATATACCTCATTATCTAAATGATGCAAGTCCTCACGAACCCGATCTTCTTTTTCTACCACTTCTTTTGCAAATTGAACAATCTTTTCTCCAGCAGGCGTTAATGACAGTCCTTTTTGCGAACGAATGAAGATTTGTGTATCCCATGCTTTTTCAATGGTTTGCAGCCTCTGTGATAAAGCTGGTTGCGATACAAATAATCTCTCTGCAGCTTTTCTCATATTTAATTCTTGAGCTAATACAACGAGCATTCGACATTCTATTAATTGCATTCAGTTATTCCTTTCAAGCCTCTTTTTACTTTCATTTTACCTTTATCATATAAGAAAAAAACGGAGAAAGATAGGCTGAAACACGATTTCTTAAAAAAATTATTGAAATGACTCTTTCGGGAGAATGATGGACTGCCTTCTTAATGACTTTAACAAATTTCTTCGTGTTAAAATCCCTTCAAAAATGCCATCTTCATTCTCTACGCACAAAAAAGGATGGTTAATCATGGCATTTATGACTTTTAATACGGATTTTTTCATGGAGACACGAGGAACATTTTGATTCATAACTTCTTCTACTTTCATGGTTTCTAATCGTTCAAATTCAATGCGCTTTAATCCTAAAATCGAATCTAAAATAAGCGTCATACTCACGAACCCCTGCAGCTGGAACCTTGGATTTAATACGGGAATGGACGTATAGCCCGTCTTTGTTAACACAAGCAAAGCATGTTCTAAATTATTTCCCACTTGAACATGAGCAACTTTATCAGAAGTGACAAGCAAATCTCGAAGTTCAATTTGATTTAACTGATTGTGATCAATATCAATCATTTATACATTCTCCTTCCATTTCTCATAACTTCCACGTGTGTAAAGAGAAAAAGAACAAGCTACAAAATGAAAATAGCTTGCTACGTAAATGCGAACCTTTAAGAGGGAATAGAAGCAGACACACTCGATGTTCTCCCTTATATGTTAAGTCTAGATTTTTTTAAAACAAGTGTCAACGAAAGTTCATAATTATCTGAATTTTTTATTTTGATTTTTTTACAGCATTCGACCCGTTCCTTCTATTTATCAGAAAATCCGCTATCACTTTGTCGATATTTCTCGGGAAAATAGGGCGGAAGCCACCGCAAAAACTCCATACGCAGTAACAAAAAAATACCGCAAAGTATAAAATCCTTTGCGGCATTCGTTTTGCTTTATCCCTTAATGAATAAGTTCAAAAATTTCAATTGCAATCATATCAACGTTATCAAATTGATAAACGGCTGGCTTTTCACCATCTTGATATACTTCAAGTTCGTATGTTTCAGTTTTTGCATGATATTTCACGCTGCAAATTCTTTTTCCCTCTACTTCGAAGAAGCGTTGTGGCGCTTCACTTCCACTTGCTTGCTCACGGAGATTCACAAGACGAGTTAAAATACCTTGTAATTGTGACATATAATCTCTCCTTTCACCTATTACATCATTACGCATTCGACTTTTCTACAATATCAATTCAAATAAATACGTTATCTAAACTAATACTTAAAAGACACCATTTCACTATATGCCACATACTAAAAAAACACAAGTACTTTACGTGATTTTTCATAAGAAAATGCCTTATTATAGCGATATATGTCGTTTTTTATTATAATAACATAGCGATATACTATGTATCATACAAAACTTCATTCTACTTTAACACCATTCATTTTAATATAGGGAGGTGCTTTCATTGAGATCTATAGAGTTGTACACACAACCAGCTTGCCCACCTTGCGAAATTGTTAAACAGTTTTTACAGCATCATCACGTTTCCTATAAAGAATTTGACGTATCTAAAGATGCTTCTGCTCGAAAACGAATGACTACTGAGTTAGAGTCTTATTCCACTCCGACCATTCGTATTGACCAGGAAATTATCAGAGGATTTGACCTTCAAGCGCTTGAGAAGCTTCTTAACATCGGGTAACAGAAACACTCAAAATAAGCTTTCCTCGGCTATTTTGAGTGTTACTTACTATATATAAACTTTTGCACTTTCCATTTCCCTTGTTTTTTTACTAACGTGATCATTTCGTAATGATCTTGGTATTTTACCCGTTCATTATGCACAGCCGGAAAAAATTGATAGACATAAGCTTTGTTTTGGTCGGAATGAAGAGCTACCTTCGTTTGTTCATCAAAAGAAAAGAAAGGGATGTAGTGTGTTAAATATTCAGGTCCCTCTCCGACATACCCTTGAGCTTTTTGTAAGAGAGCCTCATTAAAAAACACAGATGCATACTCATCATCTAAAAACAATTTCAGCTCACGAACAGCGTCTTGATTAGTATGAGCAGACGCAGCTCTTAGCTGAGCCTGATAAGCGTCCTGCAAATTTATAAAGATTTCATGCCTAATCTCTCCTGATACTTCTGCATGAACAGATTTTCCTGAGTACAAGACAATCAGCAAAAAGACAAGTAAGCATATTTTATTCAAATTAAATCAGCTCCTTAACTTCTTTTTTATTAGAATTCCGAAAATTCCCCTGCCTATGCATATCCCTACAACCGACTGTCGTTCTCCTCTAAAAAAACATAAAAAACCGGCAACCACTTTTGCTGGTTGCCGGTTTAACTTCAACTTATTTATTCTCTACAAAACGTCTCTTTCGTATAAAAAAGAATATGAAATATCAAGGAATATATAGTGCATATTATCAATCGGATACGAAAAAGTCCGGATATTCTCACCTGTTTCAATATCATTATACAAATCTGATAATATGCCTTTTTTTTCATAGCTCATTCGAATAATATTCTCAAGGAAATATGGGCGCCAGCTCCAATTTTTCTTTACATATTCAGGTTCAAGAATCCAATCCTCGTTTTTCTTTACATAGTTAGAAGACTTTTGAAATCCATTTTCATCGCAGATGTAAAGGCGAAAACACACGTTGGATAGTTCTTCTGCAATAACAGGCAGCATATCGTCATACGTTTCTAGCTTTCTGCACTTTGTCATTACCTGCTGCATTTTATCTTGAAAGCGTTCTGTCAGCTGGTAAACAGCAAGCAGCTTTTTCTTTTCGTGAGCGATATACATTTCAAAACGTTCCTTTAGTTTATCCTTTAAGATGTTCGGATCGACAAGTTCAGCAGCCGGCTTATGTAAATAATAACCTTGAAAATACCTGCCTCCGTTTCTCCATGCATATTGCAGCTGATAGGAGGCTTCTATATCTTCGTATAGAAGCGTAGCACCCATTTTTCTTGCTAACAGAGATAAAGAATACAATACGTCTTGATACGACTGCGCCATGTCCGTTTGTCTCAGAATATGTAAATCTACTTTTAAGATATCTGGTGAAAGCAACCCAATCCTGTCTAGATTACTACTTTCTTTTCCTATATTATCAATTGCAATCTTAATACCATATGTTTGATAATACTTTAGTAAGTGTTGAAGTGATTCCAAATCTCCACTAAAATTGTGTTCTGTAATTTCGAGAACAATTCGATCAAGCGATAATCCTTTATTTTCGAAAAGTTGCAATAATTCTAGCAAGGATTCTCCATGATCGTTCATTAATAAATTAGGGTTCTGATTAATAAAAATTAAAAATTGTTCTTCCTGGGTCAACATATGCTCGAGCGCTTGTGTTAAAACAGCATAATCAACTTCTATGCGATATTCATCCGGAATCGCATCATCATGAAAGAATGGGCCGAGACTTTCAATTTCCCCTTCATTTTGAAACCTCGCCAACACTTCATAGCCAATTACTCTATGTCCATCTGCACTAAAAATTGCTTGATAATACGGAAGAGTTTTCTCTATGTTTGTTAATACATCTAACGGGTCCACTCAACTCTCCCCTCTCCTTGTTCACTTTACGTTAGTATAATACGAATAGCATAATTTTGCTAGTCCTTCTCGGATTGCTTTGTACTTTTTAGTGCGTATACAAACTTAAAAAGGATGCTGATTTAGCCACTGTCCCCCGTCCATTGTAATGCATTCTCCATTGATATAAGACGCTTCATCGGAGAATAAGAAACTAGCTAATCCTGCTATTTCCTCAGGAGTTCCAAGGCGTCCTAATGGTACAGAATTTAATGTACGCGCTTTCATTTTTTCTGACTCAAATAATTTATCGGCTCCTCCTGTTCGCTCGATCGGCCCTGGTGCAATCGCATTTACCCGTATACCATATTTCTTCCCCCACTCTACTGCGAGCGTGCGCGTCATGGTTAAAACTCCTGACTTGGCACAAGCTGAATGAATAACACCTGCTCCTGCGTTCCAGGCATATGTAGCCACAATGTTTGTAATGGCCCCTTTTGTGCCTTTATTGATCCAATATTTCCCTACTACGGAACTGCAATAAAATGTACCATTTAATACGATATTAATTACRCTGTTCCATCCGTTAATGGATAAGTCTTCAGCTGCACATATAAAATTGCCTGCAGCATTATTAACTAAAAAATCAATTTGGCCAAATGCCTTGTCCGTTTCTTGAACCATTCGTTCCACATCTTCTGGATTGCGTACATCCATCACCACTGAAAGTACCTGTCCATCAAACGTTTTAATTTCATTTTCTGTCTCTTGTAATCGATCGGCTGATCTACCTGTGATTACCACATGAGCACCTTGTTCTGCAAATCGCTTTGCCATATGTTTTCCCATTCCACTTGAACCGCCAGTAACAATTACGACCTTGTTCT
>NZ_JBFULJ010000090.1:0-10548 GCF_056400385.1 Priestia sp. P5_B4 | reverse complement strand
CAACAGTTGCTAGCGCTATGATTTTGACTGCGCTTGAGCCGGTCTTCGTAGTGATAGGAGCTTATTTTTTATTTAAAGAAAAAACAAGCAAAGTAGGAATCATCAGCATTTTAATTGCTGTTAGCGGCTCGGTAATTATTGCATCGGGAGATATCGGAGTAACCAAAACGGCTCTTTACGGAGACTTACTTTCTATTTTAGGTACAGTAGCTGTTTCTGTTCATATGCTCGCGGGGCAAGAATTATGCAGGAAAATGCCTTCAATCATCTATAGCTTCGCCGTTTTTTTTATCGGTGGCCTGGTTCTATTTGTCTACAATATTTGTACAAATGTATCGCTGACTCAATATGACATAAAAGATTGGTGGATCTTTTTGCTTTTAGCGCTTATTCCTAATATTTTTGGTCATGCCTTATTTAACTGGCTGTTAAAGTACGTAGGTGCTACGACAATTTCAATGGCTATTTTAGGCGAGCCAATTGGTGCCATCATTCTCGCTTATTTCTTGCTTGGAGAAATGACAACTGTTTCTCAGCTAGTGGGAGGAATGATTGTGATGATTAGTGTGATGATCTTCTTAAAGTACAAAGCAGCAGAGCCGGAAAAAGTCATGGCTCTTCAAGAAAAGTCCAATATCAGCTAATTGGATAGGCAAGCAGCACCGAGTATGATACAGTTTATTTATCATTATTTACCATTTGGTAAAGAGGCTTTTATTAAACTACATAAAGCGGGTGTAAATATGCTGAAAAAACTAACGGACCATGTTTATTACTTTCCTCATTCTGAAGAAACGGATCGGCCGGTGCTCGGGCTTATCTGCGGGGAGAAGTATAGTTTCATCGTAGATGCCGGGAATTCTCCTGCGCATGCATCATCATTTTTAGAAGAAGTGGAAAAAATGGGCGTCCCTCCAATCAAAGGAGTAGCTATTACGCATTGGCACTGGGATCATACATTTGGTATTCATGCAATGAATAAGTATACAATCAGCCATCATTTAACAAAGAAAAAGCTGGCCTATTTAAAGACACTGCGCTGGGACGATGATTCCTTGGATAAACGCGTCCAGGAGGGGGAGGAAATCGAGTTTTGCCGGGATATGATCAAGAAAGAAATGCCGAGTCGAGAGACGTTAATTTTACAGGAGCCGGACGTAACGTTTCATCATCATATGGAAGTTGACCTAGGTGGAATCACTTGTTGCATTCAGCATATTGGCGGAGTACACGCGCAGGACTCGTCCATTGTCTACATACCCCAAGAAAAAGTCCTGTTTTTAGGTGATTGTCTATGTCCAGATTTTTATAGCGGTGACTGGAGTTATGATAAAGAAGACTTTGAGCGGATTCAGAGAGAGCTTAAAAAATATGATGCGCAGTATTATCTCTCATCTCATTTTGACCCTGAAACTCCTGAGGAACTTTGGCAAGATTTAAACCAATTGAGTGCGATTGGAGAAATTGTAGGAAATGAAGTCGATTTAGAAAAAGCATGTTTTCAGTTTGAATGTGAAACGTATAAAAAACCAACAAATGAGCAAAAAGAGAGAATACAGTATTTTGTTAATGGAAATGTCAAACGCAAAAGCAGAGAACTGTTTTGATAGTTTATGCCTAATGATAAATAAGCCCCCCTGTTCATACTATGTTATGAGCAGGCGGGCTTATTCAATTGGTTGTGCAGTGATATAAGTTTTAAATTATGATAGTAAAATAAATAACTTGACGAAATAAAGTTATAAAAATATAATAAGTTACATAAAGTAAGTTGATTAAAAAATGATACATTCAAAAGGAGAAATAATCATGAACTTTCACCGTGCACCTCATGTATTTGTTGGGAAAGTAAATTTAAAAGTAGAAAATTTAGAGCGTTCACTTGCTTTTTATCAGCAAATAATCGGGTTTAAACTTTTAGGGAGAAAAGAAAACAAAGCTCTGTTAACAGCTGATGGACGCACGGCGCTGTTATCGATTGAACAGCCGGAAAACGTTACAGCAAAACAGCCTCGTACAACAGGCTTATATCATTTTGCTCTATTGTTGCCGACTCGTTCTGATTTAGGAAGTATACTGCAGCATTTGTTAAATAGCGGTTATCCGCTTCAAGGGGCGTCTGATCATCTAGTGAGCGAAGCGCTGTACTTGGCAGATCCAGATGGAAACGGCATAGAGATTTATCGAGATCGTCCGTCAAGTACATGGGAATGGAATGACAGTGAAGTAGTAATGGCTACAAAACCTTTAGATGCAGAAGCGATATTAGCTGAAGGAAACGGTAAACCATGGACAGGATTACCTTCTGCTACCTTAATGGGACATATTCATCTTCACGTTTCTGAATTAGAGCAAACGGAAAACTTTTATCGAAATGGATTAGGTTTTGAGGTTGTGAGCAATTACCATAATCAAGCATTGTTTATTTCAACTGGGCGCTATCATCATCACATCGGACTAAACGTTTGGAATGGAATTGGAGCGCCTAGTCCTCTTGAAAGCAGCGTTGGTTTAGAGTCATTTACACTTGTTTTTCCAGCTGAAGAAGAAAGGGAGCAGGCAATAAATAAGCTTCGTGAAATCGGAGCAGCTGTGTCTAAAGAAAACCAAGATTTCATCACAAAAGATCCATCAGGCAATATAATTAGATTAGTCCTTTAACATAAAAGCTGCCGCAATTGGCAGCTTTTATTTATCGCAATGTTCGTCAAAATAGGAAAGAAATGTACACTTTTTTCTCAAATAGTAAGATGATAATGGCGAAAACGGTGTTATTTTCAGGGAAATAAACGAAGAGTCTTACGTTTAAAAAAGTTTGTAAACAAGCGGGCGTGGGAATAAAATACATATCAAGCATCATTTCTTATCGTTATTGAATTTTTATATAAAGTCTTTTCATATAAAACCTTGAAAGAAGGGAGCGGAAACCTGTGAGATATAAAGTGAAACATTGGCTTAGATTAACTTCAGACGAGCGCTATCTTGTATTGTTTGCTACTGCTGCTTTGCAAAAAGAAAAGCGATAAAAGAGTTGTTAATAGTAAGGAAAGTAGCTTTATATGCTAACGAAAAGGTAATAAAAGGCCTGAAAATAATATATTTATTTTCAGGCCTTTTATTGTTTTCAAACCTTTTTTAAGTCAACTGTTGAGAGATAGCTTCAGCCGTTTGTTTGCCGTTTGTTATACACGCTGCAATGCCTACTCCATAGTAAGAACAGCCAGCTAATATAATAGCGGGGTGCTTGTCATGCAATTTTTGAGTCAAGCTGCGTACAAGTTCACCGTGTTTAAGGTGATAGGTAGGCATCAATTTATCCCAATTGGTTACGTCGCTTTCAATAGGCTCCTCTTTGATTCCTAAGCTGTTTTCAATGTCCTTTTGTGCCACTGCTAGCAGCTCTTCTTTTGACATCGTCCGCAGGCTGTCAAAGTGGTGACTCGTACTTTTATAAAACAGGCGAACTAACAAATTCCCTCGCTTAGAAGTGTGAGCCCATTTTTTGCTCGTCCACGTGCAGGCATTGGCGATTAAGTTGCTTGATTGAGAAGCAATAAATCCAGTGCCTTCAGCGGGAAGGTATTCGTCTGGAACGTCATAGCCGATGTATACGCTAATGAGAGAAGAATCTTTTAACTGCTCAAAGTCTTCGTTTAATTCGGGATCGTTCAACAGGTGCTGAGCAGCCGTGTGCGGTGTAGCTAACACCACATAATCTGCTGAATAGGCTTGCCCCGGCGTACTGATTTGGTAGCGTTCACCGTCCTGTTTTATGCTGGTAGTTGGCGTATCTTTTAAAATCGTTACATCAGAAAGCTCTTCTTCTAAGCGGTGAATAATCGTTGATAAACCTTGTTTAAACGAAATGAATTTTTTATTTCCTGCCGTTTTGAATTTTTTTTCATTGGCTCCCATTCCTTTGATGATGCTGCCGTACGTGTTTTTGTAGTCGAGCAGATATGGGAGAGTCGAAGAAATCGTAAGTTTGTCTAAATCGCCAGAGTAGACGCCGGATAAAATAGGTGCAATTTGCTTTTCTACTAGCTCTTCTCCTAAAAAATGTTTTAAAAAGAGTCCGATTGAGCTGTCTTTCGTAAACGTTGTATTTTTAGTGATTAAGTCTTTTAAAGCTGTAATTTTAGCTTTTGAAGAAATCAGCTCGCTTTTAAAAAGAGATTCCACGCTTGTTGGAATACCGAACATGGTATCTTCAGGAATTGGAAGCAGCTCATTAGCAGAGTAAATAAACGATTTGCCCGTTTCGTTATATACTAAATCGTTTGTTAAGTACAGCTCTTCTAGCAGAGGCATAACGTTTTCTTTTCGAGCTACAATAGAATCCGCCCCTGTTTCCATGATAAATTCCCCAGCTTCACGCGTATTGATTTTCCCTCCTAAATAGGCATGTTTCTCTAGTAATAATAATTTAACCGGGAGATTACGTTCTCGTTTTAGTTTCTGCAAATAGTACAGAGTGGTTAAGCCCGTAATTCCTCCTCCAATAACAGCGACCGTTTTCAAAATATTCACTCCTACATTTTCAACAATTAGTCTGTAATATACGAAAATCATACCACTATGACTAGGAAAAGTGTAATGAATTGATTGTGAACATAGTGTGTGCAAACACGAAAAGAAATATTGAAACTATACGATTAGATATTTTGAAATTACATAAAATAAAAGCTCATACACGTAGAGAAAATGACTGAGACGCAGCAGTGAAGAAAGGAGGAAGCATCATGCTCGGCGGTTTTATGGAAACGCTGAAAAAAGACTGGCTCGCTTTAGTATTAATAAGTGTTCTTATATGCGGTATTACCTTAAACGTACGAGCCGAAGAGAAGAGCGGACGAAGCGGATACATCGAACCAAAGCTAGTTTTTCCTGTGATCAGTGATGTTCATATTAAGGAAACAGGAACGCTTGATTTGCGTACTTTTCAACATGCATTAACGCAATTAAATGAACAGGCACCGAAACAAGATGCATTTGTAGTAGTAGGAGATTTGGCTGATACCGGCGCATTAAAAGAATACGACCGCTTTTTTTCTATTTATAATCAAAATAAACAGCCGCAGGCCGTATCTCTTTTTACGATTGGTAATCATGAATACAGGGACAGCGTAACTAATCAGCAAGCGCAGCAGCGTTTTTTATCTAAAACTAAAATGAAAGCTCTTTATTTTCATCAAGTGATAAAAGGATATCATTTTATCATGCTTGGAACAGAAAGCCGTCTGACCGCCGGTGATTATTCAGTCAAACAAATTAACTGGCTTGCTGAACAGTTGAAGATAGCAAAGCGAGACGATCCTAAAAAACCGATTTTTGTCTTTATTCATCAGCCTATTAACAATACACTGTACGGGAAAAACAGATGGGGGATAGAGGTGAATGAACAGCTTCTTTACAATACGTTAAAACCTTATCCGCAAGTCATTACATTTTCTGGTCATACCCACCATCCGTTGGACGATCCTCGTACTATTTTTCAAAGAGATTTTACATCTCTTGCAACGTCTTCTGTTCGGTATATATGGCCTGGTGCCGGATATTTACAAGGTGAACTTCCTCCTGGCTACCGAGATGTGAGTCAAGGTCTTCTTGTAGAGGTTTATAATCGAAAAGTAGTCGTTAAAAGGCGASATTTTCACGCAAATAAGTGGACAGGAGAAGCGTGGGAAATTAACATACCTGCAGATGCAAAAAAGTTTCACTACACGAATGAACGAGATTTAGTAAAACCGATTTTTCTCCCAAGCTCTACTATTTCTGTTATACAAGAAAAAGCTTCATCGAATCAGCTGTATATCCAGTTTACGCAAGCGGTGGATAATCTGATGGTTCATTCTTATCGCATTACCGTCAAAAATAAACAAACTGGAGAAGTGGTCAAAACATATAATGCATTTTCTCAATACTACAGCGATCCCGTTCCGGATGTTCTAAGTCTTCCGTTATCAGGTTTACAGCCTCATACTGCGTATCAAATAGAAGTAGCGGCAGTGGATGCGTTTGACAATCAAAGCGACCAAAAATTAATCATTGAAGGCTCTACTAAATAGCTAAAAGAATCCTGATTTTTATTGATTCTTTTAGCTTTTTTTCATCTGTTTTTAATGTTATTTTCATTAGATTTTTAAGTGGAGTTGCTACACTGAAACTGTATTTAAAGTCATAATATGTAATTTTAATGAAAGTATCAAAAATCAAAAGGAGTTTGTATGAAAGGATCTTTTGTACGTTTTTTAGTAGTGGGACTGGTCAATACAGCAGTAGGTCTTTCCATTATGTATGTGCTGCTTCATATTTTTCATCATTACTGGGCAGCAACGTTTATCGGAAACGCAGCAGGAGCAGTGGTCAGCTACGTGTTAAATCGAATATTTACGTTTAAAAGCGGAGTTCATTTATCTACAAGCATACTGCGTTTTATTTTGGTTATCGGCGTTTGCTACGGCTTGTCTTACTATATTGGACTGCAGTTCTCCAGCTGGTTATTGCATCAACTTCCTGCTGCTGTGCGTCCGTTCAAAAAAGACGTCGGTATATTAATTGGAACAGGTCTGTATACGCTTTTAAATTATACGGGTCAAAAATATTTTGTATTCAATACAAAAAAAGAAGCAGTCGTCGTACACGATTAGCTTCTAGCAATTATGAAATGGAAATAGGTGTTAACAGATGAAGAAAGAAACAGCTATGAATAAAGAAAAAACATTGCTTATTATCGCTTTCCTTTTGCTGCTTGCGTATGTATCCCCTATGTTTTTGCTCGGGGAAAATTCACATATACGCGTGCACGATAATTTAGACTCAAATATTACGTGGTATAAAGTTCTGCATCGAAGCGGAGAGCTGTTTGGCTCCAGTCATGCCGTATTACCTCAAATTATTAATGGATTGCCGAGGAATACGTTTGGAACAGAATTTAGCGGTATTCAGTGGCTGTATGGTTTATTTCCGACCATGCTTGCGTACAGTCTCAGCCAAACGATCACGCGCGTATTTGCTTTAATTGGAATGTACTTATTATTAAAAAAGCATTTTATTAAAAGTGAGGATGCTTATGCGATTCGAGTGCTTGTATCACTTGCTTTTGCACTTACGCCATTTTGGCCTTCGGGCATGCTGAGTACATTAGGACAGCCGCTGGCGCTGTGGGCGTTTTTAACCATTCGAAACCGCGAAGGAACGTGGAAGGAATGGCTTACTCTTTTATTACTTCCGTTTTACGCGAGCTTTGTTCTAGGATTTTTCTTCTTTTTAACGGCGATGGGAATGCTGTGGCTAAGAGATGCAGTTAAAAAACGAGTTTGGAATATTCCTTTTTTAAGCAGTATTGCAGCGATGACCGCTGTCTTTCTGCTCATTGAATACCGTCTTGTTGATTCTCTTTTATTTCCCGAGGCCCCGACGAGTCGAAATGAATTTTTAAGCTCTACTCTAAGTTTCGGACATTCCGTTCGCCTTGCTTTTAAGAACTATACGCTTGGACATACACATGTAATGACACTTCATACTTTTGTCATTTTGCCGCTTTCTTTTATTGTACTGTGGATTGTTGCTCGGAATCAGAAAGGAAAGCTTGAAAAAACGTTTTTGCAGTTATTTATTCTTAATCTCCTACTGTCGATTTGGTATGCGTTTTGGTTTTATAAAGGATGGGAGCCGTTAAAAGAAAAATATCAGCTTTTTAATACGTTTAACTTTGCTAGATTTCATTTTTTACGCCCGCTCATTATTTATTTGATGTTTGCAGTTGGCAGCTATGTTTTATGGAAACGGAGCAAGGCGTGGAAAAAGTTTGTGTGGGTGTGTTTGATTTTACAGCTGCTTGTGTTATTTATAGCGAACCCTGAGCTTTATTATCGCTACAATCACGAGCCGTCAGTCAAAGAATTTTATGCTGTCCATCAATTCGATGAAATCAGCAGATATATAGGGAAACCTAAATCATCTTATCGGGTAGCGAGCATTGGGCTTCATCCATCAATTGCTCAGTATAACGGCTTTTATACGCTCGATACGTATAACAACTTCTATCCGTTAACGTATAAACATGAGTTTCGCAAAATCATTGCCAAAGAGCTTGATAAAAATAAAAAGTTAGAAAGTTACTATGATCACTGGGGCAACCGCTGCTATGTGTTTGTTAGCGAGCTAGGGAAAAAATATGATTATCGAAAAGACTCAACGAAAAAAATCCGTCATTTGCAGCTTAATATCAGCCAATTTAAAAAAATGGGCGGTCGCTATATCTTTTCAGCTGTGCCAATCGAAAATGCTGAAAGTGACGGTTTGCACTTTTTAAAAGCGTTTAACGATAAACAGTCCGCTTGGAAAGTGTATGTATATGAAGCAAAGTAAGGGGGCAATAACATGAACAGACCTATTTTAACGATTGTTGTTCCATGTTACAACGAAGAAGAAGTATTCACAGAAACATCTTTTCAATTAACTACTGTAGTAAAAGAACTGATAAATGAACGTCTTGTATCAAGTGAAAGTACCATTTTATTTGTAGACGATGGAAGCAAAGACAGCACGTGGTCGCTTATTGAAAAAGAAAGCTGCAGCAATTTGTTTGTAAAAGGGTTGAAGCTAGCGCGGAATGTAGGACATCAAAATGCTTTGCTCGCAGGACTAGAAGCAGCCCATAAGCAATCTGACTGCGTCATTTCCATTGACGCAGATTTACAAGATGATATCAGCGTTATTCGTACTTTTATAGAGAAATATTGGCTCGGGTATGAAGTCGTATATGGTGTTCGAGACAGTAGAGAAACTGATACATTTTTTAAACGAACCACGGCAGTAGGGTTTTACCGTTTTATGAATAAGCTAGGAATTCAGCTCGTTCAAAATCACGCCGATTTTCGTCTCATGAGCAAACGTGCTCTTGGTGAACTTATGAAATATAAAGAAGGCAACGTCTTTTTACGAGGCCTTGTACCATTAGTAGGATTTCGCTCCACGGAAGTCACATATGACCGCAAAGAACGGACAGCGGGCGAATCAAAATATCCGTTAAAGAAAATGCTTGCTTTTGCATTTGATGGAATTACATCTTTTAGCGTAGCGCCGATACGCTTATTGACGCTGCTTGGAGGAGCTTCTTTTCTCTTTAGTATTGCGTTTGGTATTTATGCGCTGATTCAAAAATATTTAGATCATACGCAAATCGGCTGGACGTCTCTTATTTTATCAATTTGGCTTGTAGGCGGCTTGCAGCTAATGGGAATGGGTCTTGTCGGAGAATACATTGGCAAGATTTTTAACGAAGTGAAACAGCGTCCTAAATATGCGATTGAAAGAGATTTATATACAAAACACTCATTAGACAAACAAAAAGATTTGCTTATGCATTAATTTAAGAAGCTTCTCCTAAATGGAGAGGCTTTTTTTGTTAAAGCGTTTATCATAATTTTTGAGTGAACAGGAAATGCTACTACTAAAATTTCTAAGGAGATCAAAATCTATGAAAAGACTATTTTATACAGTCAGCACTTTTTGTTTTGTTTGGCTTGCTTTTACAGCCATTCATGTCAGCGCTCTTTCGATTGAGAAGCTTCCAATGAAGAAATCATCTGAACAATGGTCGGTTGAACTGACAAAAGCGAGCATGACGGGAGATAATCAGCTAAAGTGGAAAAATAACGTCTATCATACATATGGATTAACCGTTGAAAACATTGGAAAAGACGTAGAGCGCGTGCAGGTCCAAGCTTTTCGGCACGAAGGAAAAAATAAGGCGAAATACAGCTTGTTTTCTCCTATTGAAAGGTCTAACTTAAGCAAAAGCGGTCAGCGTTTTCGCTACGCGAATTTTGCTGTTCCTGGAAAAGCGGCAAGTTTAGACATTATGATTAACTGGACGGACGAACGAGGCAATCATCAAGAACATTTTGAATTTAAATAAAAGTCTTCGCTTAGGCGAAGACTTTTTTTGCAGGAATTTATCCTCGCATGTGGAAAACGAACACGAAAGGAGAGATCCATAATGATTGCAAAAGCTACTGAAGAAGAATTACAGGAAATTCGGACGAAATCTGCTGATGCGCTGTTTGAAGGAACGATGAAGCAGTTTCATCCGTCAGCTGAACGCGTAAATGAACTAGTTGGTAGTGCCTTTGAAAAAGGCTGTTATTATTTAGTTTTAAGACAAGAAAATAAACTCGCAGGCTGGGTTCTTATCGGCCCATCTACCGATTTCTTTTCAAAAGAAGAAATTGGATTTATCTACGAATTATATGTTGTACCCGAATACCGCGGGAAAGGTTTAGCCAAGCCGTTAATGCAAAAAGCAATTAATGAATTGTCTATCAAAGGATACCCTGAAATCAGACTCAGCGTTCATGCTGGGAATTTTGCACAGCATGTGTATCGTGAACTTGGCTTTGTAGATAAACAAATATCAATGAGCTTACAAGTGGCAAAACGTCCGTAACGTTGATGAATGTCAGCGAGTCCATAAAACATAAGATGTTATACATGCGATGAGGTTCGGTAATGAAAGTAAAAGTAAATAAGTAGCCCAAACAG
>NZ_JBFULJ010000089.1:0-10557 GCF_056400385.1 Priestia sp. P5_B4 | reverse complement strand
GTTTCAAGAGTCGATTATCTACATAAAGATACAAGCAGGAGGAATGACATTTGAATAAGAAAAAAATAGGACTGCTGGCTTTTATTACAATGCTGGCAATCGGAATGCTTATCGGCTGCAACAGCACGAATAAGGGAGATTCAGCTGATGAAAAAAGTGAAAAAACAAGAGTGGTCAAGCATGAGCTTGGAGAGACAAAGGTAAAAGAGAATCCAAAGCGAGTAGTCGTATTAGAGTTAGGCTTTATTGATGCATTGTTAGATGCTGGTATCAAACCTGTAGGAGTAGCTGATGATGATAAAGCAGAACAGCTTATTGATAAAGATGTACTAAAAGAAATCAAAGGATACAAATCAGTTGGCACGCGAGCGCAGCCAAGCTTGGAATCGATTAAACTGCTGAAGCCCGATTTGATTATCGCCGATTCAGAACGTCATAAAAATGTATACAAAGAATTATCGAAAATTGCGCCAACTATTGAGTTAAAAAACTTAAATGCTAATTACAATGATTTACTAAATACAGAGTTAAAAGTAGGAGAAGCGGTTGGCAAGAAAGCAAAAGTTGAAAAAGTGGTAGAAGAGCATAAGCAAAAAATGAAGGATTTAAAAGCAAAAGCACCAAAAAATCCGGGCAACGTACTTGTTATCGCTGATGCAAATGGTAATATTAATGCTAGAACTTCAAATTTCTTTACAACGGGTGTTCTTGAGCAATTAGGCTTCAAAAATGCATTAACAGATCCTACAAAAGAGTACAGTGTAAAAATGACAATGGAACAGCTTGTAAAAGCAGATCCGGACAAACTCATTGTTATGCGAAATGAAAAAGGTCATACGCCTTTAGCAAAACAGCCATTATGGAAAGAGCTAAAAGCGGTTAAAAATAATCAAGTGTATGAAGTTGATGTATTTAAATGGTCTCTTCGCCGAAGTGTACAAGGTGCAAATGGTATTGCAGATGAAGCAGAAAAGTTATTATTTGAAGGCAAATAATAACGAAGAAAAGAACAATCCAGCGGGATTGTTTTTTTCTTTTTAATGAACTTTCAAATGGAAGGAGGCGCATTCTACTATGAAAGCTGTTCACGGCTCATCCAAAAGAAACAAATCTCCGCTTCGTATAATAGCTATCTTTCTTGCGGTTATTATTCTTTTACTGATTTCAATGTTTTTATCTATTTCCATCGGTTCTATACATATTTCTTTTGGAACGATTAAGCAAGCTATACTAAATTTTGACGGATCAAAAGAACAGTCTATTATTCAAACTGTCCGTCTGCCTCGCTTACTGGTAACGGCATTTGTTGGCGCTAATTTGGCTGTCGCTGGAGCGTTGATGCAAGCATTAACTAGAAATCCATTAGCTTCTCCTGGTATTTTTGGTATTAATGCCGGCGCATCAGCGGCAATGGTATTTTTAACGGTTTTAGTGCCTAGTGTAAGCATGATTGGCGGGGTATTTGGTGCATTTTTAGGAGGCGCATTTGCTGCTGTTATTGTTTATGTCATGAGTTCGTTGATTAAAGGAGGCGACAGTGATGTAAAGCTTGCTTTAACAGGTGTTGCTATACAAGGTATGCTTATGTCTCTCACGCAAACGCTGCTGATTTTTAATGAAAGCAAAACAGAAGGCGTTATGTTCTGGCTCACCGGTTCAGTTATTGGGCGAGATTGGGGACATGTTCATGTATTGGTTCCTTTTAGCATCGCGGGCCTGCTTATTGCGTTTGGTCTGGGAAGAGCGTCTTCTTTATTGTCTTTAGGAGATGACGTAGCTAGAGGACTGGGGCAGCGAGTCTTTGCCATTAGAGCGTTCACTGCAGTTGTTGTGATTGTATTAGCAGGTGTTTCGGTGGCAATTGCGGGTCCCATTGGCTTTGTAGGGCTTGTTGTTCCTCATATGGTACGCTATTTAATAGGTGTAGATTACCGGTTCGTTTTGCCAATGAGCGCGCTGCTTGGTGCATCTTTATTGCTGCTAGCAGACGTATTATCACGATTTATTACATACCCGTATGAGACTCCTGTAGGTGCAGTAACAGCGTTGCTCGGAACGCCGTACTTTATTTACTTAGCGAGACGCAAAAAAACAGAAAGGAAGGCATGAGTTATATGCAGACTGTCAATAAAACAAAAAAGCAGCCATCTCGATTCAAGTCTGTCGGCCTGTTTATCATTCTTTCTGTCTTAATTATAGCGCTGAGTGTGATAAGCCTTAGCTTAGGAGACATTAACATACCTCCTCTAGACATTATTACGTCTTTTATTGGTATTGGCGATCCTGACTTGACGTCCATTTTAGTAGAATTTCGTCTGCCTCGTATTTTGCTGGCTATTTTAACAGGAGTCGGCCTAGCTGTGTCCGGAGTCGTCGTACAGTCCATTATGAGAAATCCGCTCGCTAGTCCAGATACATTAGGTCTATCAAGCGGATCAGGATTAGCAGCTGTTGCAGTCACTATTTTACTGCCTTTAGCAAGCCCATCTGTTTTATCTGTCGCTGCGTTTGCAGGAGGCTCGCTTGTCTTTGTAATCGTCTATTTGCTTGCTTATAAAAAAGGAGTAGAACCTATTCGATTTGCATTAATAGGTGTAGCAGTCAGCGCTTTTTGTTCATCCGGTATTCACTTGTTAATTTCAAAAGCAAATCCAAACGTAAATGCGGCACTGATTTGGCTGAGCGGCAGCTTATGGGGAAGAACATGGGATCAATTAATTGGTTTACTTCCCTGGGTCGTTATATTAGTACCGTTGATTTGGCTGTTAGCTGCTCGGTTAGATTTAATTCATTTAGGTGATGAAGTGGCTCGAGGACTAGGGGCTAGAGTAGAGTTAATTCGTCTAGTATTGCTGGCAAGCGCAGTGGCAATGACGGCTGCGGTTGTATCGGTGGTTGGCACAATTGGCTTTGTAGGGCTTATTATTCCTCATGTGGCCAAACGGTTAGTGGGACCGAGACACAAAAAATTGATTCCTACAGCCGCTTTGCTTGGCGCTTTGTTTGTATTAGCAGCAGATTTAATTGGGAGAGGAATTGCTCCTCCGATTGAAATTCCGGCTGGATTAATCATTGGCATTATCGGCGCTCCGTATTTTCTTTATTTACTGTGGAGAGAATCTAAAAAATGAGGCTGTGACAAAAGTAGTGTAGTTAAAGTTAAACACGAACTATTCATCAAAAATGGATGAATAGTTCGTGTTTTTTTGTAATCATGGTGAACGTAGGTTTCATATATGCAGGTGCTTCTAGCTGTTGTTTGTAGAGCAAGGCGAAGACTCCTGCGGGAAAAGCGCAACAGGTGAGACCCCGCAGGAGCGCAAGCGACGAGGAGGCTCAGCGGGCGCCCGCGGAAAGCGAAGCCTTTCACGGAAATCAACAGCGGTGTCACAAGCAGTCCAACTCATTGCTCGTCTTTAGATTGGGTTCATTTCGTTATGTCCCAATCTCATTTTTATTCCAAATGAATTTTTGGGAATGGAATATGCGGAGGCTCTTCTAGCCATCCTTGTTCAATGCTTATTCTTGATACTTCTTTGGCGTATTCCAAAATTTCATTCGTGAAGTTTGTATAGTTTAAAGCGAGATCTAAACGCTGGCTCGTTGACATCGCCAGCCCGTATCCACGTACATTTTCAGTAATCATCGCAGCCAGGTGAAACATCATGAGTTTTTCTGAAAATGGAGGAACGGAAGACTTTTCTACTCCGTAATCCCACTTCATTGTGACCGGTATGTTTTCTACCATTAGCGGTTGTGACAGGGATTCAATGTGCTGCTGTACCTGCTCTCTACCTTTTAACAAAAAAGCTTGAATTTCCTGAGAAGGAGCTGTTTGAGCAAACCCTAAAATTAAATCCTTTGCAATTAAGTTCGTCTGTATGCTTGACACGATATGAGAAATTTCAATGACCGTTAACGGCCGCTTTTCATCAAAATAGCTTCCTAAGAAGAGTTCTTTATCGTTCATATCAGACGCATCTGCAATAGGAATAGGAGGAAGCTCTATAAAAATTTGTTTTTCTAACAGCAAATCTGTAATCGTTTGATTAAGCTTTTCTGCTTTTAATAGCAAGCTGCGAAAAAAAGATCGTACATCACTTCTTGCGGCAACATCGACGCCCGTAGTTGCTGATAGCAGAAGGACATTTGAAATATGCTTCAAATAAAGCAAATAAAAAGAATCCGAAAATAATTTTGGAGCTTCAATATTAAGGTCTTCTTCGCCGAAACCTAGCGGGATTGGCATATTTTCTTTTAAAAAGATAGCAGTGAGCGCATCACTGTTTTTTGTTGTGATATGCAGTGTACCTTGAATCGCTTTTTGAATATCTAAATCGTCTACATGACACAGAAAATGTTTAAGCATACAAGAAATTGCTTTATCGTTCATATATTGCTTCCAAATAACAGCCATCTCGGCGGCTGATAGTGGAGAAAATGATTGATTGTTCATAATAAACTCCTCATATATAGATAAATAACAAGTTTCTAAAAGGTTATCAACTAGTATAAGTCAAAGGAAGTAAGATAAACACTATAGAAAGTAAAAAAGGTATCAACATTTTACTATAAGAGTAACCGTCATGCATAATTTAAAGGTTCTTTTAGGAAAAGAAGAGTTCAACCGCTTCTTTCTTGCAAAGCAGAAATAAAACCGAAATAATAAATGAAGAAAGTTAGGCAAGAAAGGAGTTTCATTATATGCCAGAAGGTCCAGAAATTAGACGAGCAGCCGATGAAGTGGAAAAAGCGATTATTAGTCTTCCCGTTAGAGAGATATGGTTTGCTTTTCCATCTTTACAGCATTACGAAGAAGTATTAACGGGTGCTCATATTAAAAGGGTAGATACAAAAGGGAAGGCTATGCTTATTCGTTTTGACAATGGCTATACCATTTATTCACATAATCAGCTTTATGGAAAATGGTATGTACGTTCATCTTACAATTATCCATCTACAAACAGACAGCTGCGTCTTGCTATTCATAATGAAAAAAAATCAGCGCTGCTCTATAGCGCTTCTGATATTGAAGTATTGCGTGATGAAGAAGTTTCTGCTCATCCTTTTGTATCAAGAGTAGGTCCGGATATTTTAAGTGAAGAAGTAACGGCAGAAGAGCTTTTAGATCGCTTTTACTCTAAGTCATTTTACCGCAGAAAATGGGCGTCACTGCTGCTAGACCAAAGCTTTATAGCGGGGATTGGAAATTATTTGCGCAGTGAAATCTTATTTGTAGCGGGAATTAATCCTGCAGCTCGTCCGGTAGACTGCACGGAAGAACAGCTTAAAAAGGCAGCTGAAGCAACCATTTCTCTTGTCAAACGGTCCTATGAAACAGGTGGCATTACAAATGATGTAAAGCTTGCTGAAACGTTAAAAAAGAAAGGCCAAAAGCGCTCTGAATACCGCCACTGGGTTTTTAACCGTGAAGGAGAAGCTTGCCGAATTGACGGCACGCCTATCTTAAAAGTGCAAGCTGCTTCTAGAAGGCTTTATTACTGTCCTACTTGTCAAAAATAGCAGGATATATTTATTCTGCTATTTTTTTGATGTAGGAATGAATGACTGTTCATTTTTTGTGATATAGTTAAAAAGTAAAGTCATAATCTTAAGGGGAGGGATAAGATGGAATGTAAAACAGGAGATACATTTACGTGGCAAAGAACGTTTCAAGAGGAAGAAATCATGCAGTTTGCGGAGATGACTGGAGACCGGGGCAAACATCATATAGAACGTGACGAAAAAGGGCGGATAATGGTGCATGGACTTATGACTGCTAGTATTGGAACAAAAATAGGAGGAGACTTAAACTACATTGCAAGAGAAATGGTGAGTGAATTTCTTCGTCCAGTTTTTGCAGGAGATACAGTTACCTGTGAATGCATATTAACTGAAGTAGAAAAAGCAGATGGTTTTAAAAAAGTGAAAATCAAATCAGTGTATCGAAATCAACAAGGTAAAGAAGTACTGATAGGGACAAGTAATGGAGTTATTAGAGATTAAAATGAAAACGCTAACAAAAAATAAGTTATGAATGTTGTTAGAAAAGTCACGGATTCGTGACTTTTTTATTATGCAATTTCCTTCTTTTGTTGTTTACCATTTAAATGTAAATATGGTAATTTAGTAAAGTTGAGTTTCGCAAATGGTAAAAATGTGTATTTACTAAGTACATAGATTCTTATTTTTGGAAAAATATTTAAAAAAGGAGTTTCTTATATGAAAAAAATAATGAATACAGGCTTAGCACTATCATTCGCTCTATTGCTTTCGGCATGTGGGATGCCGTCTTCAGAGGAATTAACGGGTGACGTGAAAGAAGCACAAGAAAAGGTGAAAAATGTTCAAGTGAAAGTCACTGGAAAAGCAGAAGGATCCTCTGATTACCAAGTAAACGGAGTACAAGAGTTTGATTTTAAAAGTAAAGCAGGTTACATTAACACAAAAATGAACGGCGAAGAATTGAAGATGTATCATGATGGTGATGAAACGCTAGCTGTGGCTGGAGAAGAAAGCACAAAAGTACAGGGAGAAGAAAAAAAGTACGTTGCGGCTTTAATTAATAACGCTATGGAGCTTCAACAAAATCCAATACGCTACTATCAAAAATATGATAAAAATCTTCCAAATGAATTTGGCGTCACCGAAAAAGACAAAGAGTATGTATTAACATTTAACGGAGACAAAGACAAAAAGCAAAAAATTGTAGCAGGTGATGCTAAAGCTTATTATAAAATAACAAATCAAGGCAGCGATACCGCTGTAGACCTTGACCAAATTAAGGGAAAAGATTTTTCGCTTGTTGTGACAATTGATAAAGAAACGAAGCAAATAAAGAAAGTAGTAAAAAATCAGTCGTATTCAGTTAAAGTAGACGGGAAGACAGAAAACTCAAAGTCTAAGCAAACGTATACGTATACATATAACCAATTAGACAATGTAACAAAACCAAAAGTGGAAGCAAAAGCCGCTGCTGCTTCTAAAGATAGCAGCACCGAAACGCCAAGTAAGGAAAAGCAAGCTGCCTATGCCAAGGAAGCAGGACAATACGTGGATGCTTTAATTCAAGCAACTGTTTATCAAAATACAGATCAATTTGTTGCTAAACATCCGAATCAGCAAGATAAGAAACAGGTGAAAGAAAAAGGGGAGTTCCAAAAGAGTTCGTTTGTAGAGTTTTTTGAAACGAATTTTAAAGGTGCTTTATCATCATTGAGCTCAAATATAAYCGACGAGCAGTTAAACGAAGTAAGCAGCGCTTTTCTAAAAGCTCTTTCATCTACAAAATATAAAATTAAAGATGCAGCGTATAGTGATGAAGATGATGCGTACGTGGTACAAGTCGAAATTCAAGGATTTAACGATGCAAGTGTATTAGCGGAAGTCATGACACCACTTGCAGAAAAATATCAGGCGGGTGAGCTGAGTAACGAGCAGTTAGTAAACGAACTTATTAACGGAGTGGCAAAACGCTATCGTGAGCCAGTTGAATTACTTCCTGCAAAAACAGTCCCTGTACACGTCGTAAGAAATGGTGAACAAGATTACGAAGTTTTAATGCAAGATGAGTATCTGTTAACATTTGCTCAACAATCATAAATAGACATAAAAAAAGATTTTAGCTATATGCCTGAAGTCTTTTTTTGTGTTTTTTAAAATATAATTTTAAAAAATAAAATAAATTATTGAAATTATATTTCAAACAAATTATAATAGCCATAACTTCACTATATGATGAAAAAGGAGCCCAAAAGATGAATGAACAGCTTACGTTATTAACAACAGAGTCCCAAAACGAACACACAATGAAGATAGATACAGCTAGTACAAAGGAAATTTTAAACATAATGAATAATGAAGATCAAAAAGTGGCGCTGGCTGTACAAAAAGTACTTCCAGACGTAGAGGTGGCAGTTGAATTTGTAAGTGAATCGTTTCAAAAGGAAGGCCGGCTTATTTATGTCGGAGCAGGAACAAGCGGGAGGCTGGGAGTATTGGATGCTGTTGAATGCCCGCCTACTTTCAGTACCAATCCCAATCAGGTACAGGGATTGATGGCTGGAGGAGAAAAAGCATTTGTTAAAGCAGTTGAAGGTGCTGAAGATAACGAAGAATTGGGAGCAGCAGATTTACAAAAAATTCATTTGAATGAACGAGACACAGTCATTGGAATTGCTGCAAGCGGACGCACTCCTTATGTGATTGGTGCATTAAGATATGCAAAATCTGTAAAAGCTAAAACGGTGGCGCTGTCTTGCAATGGTAATTCTCTTATTGGAAAAGAAGCGGACCATAGTATTGAGGTGGTAGTAGGTCCGGAAGTGCTAACAGGTTCCACAAGGTTAAAAGCAGCAAGCGCTCATAAAATGATTCTCAACATGATTTCTACAGCGGCTATGATCAAAGTAGGAAAAGCGTATGAAAACTTAATGATAGATGTTCATGTGAGTAATGAAAAGCTTAAAGAACGAGCAATAGGTATTATTTGTAAAATTACGGGTGTTTCTTATGAGCAAGCAAGTCGAACGCTTGAAGAAGCAAATAATGAGGTAAAAACAGCAGTGGTTATGATCAAAACAAATGAAAATTATGACATCGCGAAGATGTTACTGAATAATGCGGACGGTTATGTGAGAAAAGCGATTGAACATTACGTATAAAGGAGAGAAACGATGTCAACAGGCGGATTAACAATGATTAAAAACACGGTGGCTAAGCTTCCTGATTCGGAGAGGAAAATTGCTGAATATATTTTAAACAACCCGCATACTGTGGTAAACAGTACGGCTGGGGAACTAGGTAGACTAGCGAATGCGAGCAGTGCTGCTGTTATTCGTTTGTGTAAATCTATCGGGGTTAGCGGGTTTCAAGAATTAAAGGTAAGAGTAGCCGGTGATTTAGCTAGAGATACGGAGCAAGGATACCGCGATATTGAAACAAATGAAACGATTCAATCTATTGTCAAAAAAACGGCAAGCAACAGCATTCAAAGTCTAAGTGATACGGCCGAGCTTGTGAATTACAAAGAAGCAGAGCGGGCTGTTTTGGCGCTGATTGAAGCTAAAAACATTCATTTTTTTGGAATCGGTGCTTCACATATTATTGCTATGGATGCGCAGCAAAAATTTCTTCGAATTAATAAAAATGCGACTGCTTTTGCAGATAGCCATCTAGCAGCTACACTTATCGCAAATGCAAGTAAAGACGATGTAGTTGTGGGCATCTCTTTTTCAGGGGAGACTCCTGAAGTAAGCAATGTCTTATCTTTAGCTAAAAATCGCGGAGTAAAGACGATTAGCTTAACCAAGTACGGACAGTCTACCGTTTCGTCTTTAGCTGATATTTGTTTGTATACGTCTTATTCTCAAGAAGCGCCGTTTCGAAGCGCAGCTACATCGTCTCGTTTAGCCCAGCTTTATGTGATTGATGTGTTATTTTTAAGTATTGCAGCGCAGCAGTATGACCAGACGATTGAGTATATTGATAAAACAAGGGATGCCATTCAGTTTTTGAAAACTAAGAAATAAAAAAGAAAACGATTACAAAAGAGGGTTTTGTGGTCTGTTTCCTCAGTACCGTGTCCATCTAAGAGGAAAATACAAAGGGGGATTAACATGTCTGTAGATAATCATCAATTAGCAAAGGTTATTTTGGAGATGCTTGGGGGAGCATCAAATATTGAAGCGTATACGCATTGTATGACTCGGCTGCGCGTGACTGTAAAAGATGATTCAATTGTAAAAAAGGCAGATATACGAAAGCTTGAAGGCGTACTTGGATTAGTTGAAGAAGAAACGCTGCAAATCATTATTGGTCCTGGAAAAGTAAACAAAGTAACAGAGGAATTTGGAAAGTTAATTGATGAATCTGGCGGTATTAATTTAGAAAATCGTGCGGCTCAGCGGAAATCGGAGCTGAAAGAAAAAAATGCAACTCCGTTTAAGCTCTTGCTTCGCCGAATTGCGAGTATTTTTATTCCGTTAATACCTGCTCTTGTAGCATCTGGACTTATCACCGGAGTGACAAAAGCAGCTGTTCAAGCGAAGTGGCTTCCGGCAGATTCACAGATTGCTATTCTTTTAACCGTTATCGGAAGCGGTTTATTTGCTTATCTTGGTATTTTAGTAGGTATTAATGCGGCAAAAGAATTTGGTGGTTCGCCGGCTCTAGGAGGCTTAGCCGGTATTTTAGTCATTAATCCTGCCGTAGCTGATATTAAACTTTTTGGTGAAGCACTTTTGCCGGGACGKGGCGGCTTAATAGGCGTATTGCTTGCAGCAATCTTTATGGCCGTAGTGGAAAAACGAGTGCGTAAATTTGTCCCTCAGTCACTGGATATTATTATTACACCGACCGTTACGGTGTTAATTACAGGCATTATTACGTATGTAGTGTTCATGCCAATCGGAGGTTTGATTTCAGATGGAATCACAAAAGGCCTTTTAGGAGTTTTAGAGGTTGGAGGAGTTGTAGCAGGCTTTGTTTTAGGAGCAACGTTCTTGCCGCTTGTCATTACAGGACTGCATCAAGGTCTTACTCCTGTTCATTTAGAGC
>NZ_JBFULJ010000088.1:0-10561 GCF_056400385.1 Priestia sp. P5_B4 | reverse complement strand
GTACACGCTAAATACTTCATTCCACCTATACAGCTCATAATAATTTCCCGGCAGGTCTAAGCCTGAAATAAGCACCTTATCATTTTTCGTATCTTTTAGGCGTGTTAAAAGATTTGCTTGTTTTCGATTTGTACGAATCCACATCGTTTGATTCGCTGCTTTATGATAAACAGGCGCATAATCTCCTAAGCCTTTTTGTGGAAATGTGAACTGACTTTGCTTATTGGTCTTTACGTCCATGCTATACAAAAAAGGCAGTGGCCTCTTTTTTTCATCATTCGACCACCCTGCTTCGGGCACACGTGAAATGATGATGTTATCTTTTTCTGTCCAAGTAAAATCCCAATCTGCGAAGCCTTTTGGAGTAAACACATGTTCTTTAAAAACCGGCATCTCTTTTAAAGTGAACTTTTTATTTTCAGTGGCAAACCTTCCTTCTCCATTAATAAATGCCAGTACTTGCTCTTCATTACTCCACTTAAACCAATTAGGTACATTAAGCATATCTCCCACTACTTGAAAAGCTTTCCCTTCTTTTGTAATGATGCACAGCTTATTTGCATCTGCAGACATCGAAGCCGTTGGAATAGCGATAAAACTAATCCATTGACCGTTAGGAGACCATTTGAAGCTGCTTGTTGTATACGCAAAAAACGAATCATTTTCTGCCGGGAGCGTCGTAAAAGCCTCCACTTTTTTTACATCTAACCCTGCATATTTGCTCACTGTATATAGCTTTACCGGCCCCCATCCCGTCGGCGCCAGCGCAGCAGCTGACGTAATTAAAAATCGATCTCCTTCTGGAAACCATGAAAACTGATCAACCCCTACGGCTACACGCTTCTTTTCATGCGTTTTAACGTTGTAATATACTAAGATTCCATTCGAAATGTACGCAAGTTCCTCAGCAACCGGTGACCATTGATAATGAGTCACATCATGTTCAACAAGTAGCGGTTTTCCTTTTAACGGTGCAATCATTAAAGAATCATTTTCTGCATAAGCAACCATATCTCCATGTGATGACCATTGAGGCATAGAGGCATGACGGGCATAGGATAACTGCCTTTCGGTACCGTTATCATATACCCATAGGTTTCCTTGCCGTATAAAACTGACTTTCACCGTATTGGCAGCATTTATTTGCATAGGGAACAACATAAGAAAAAGCAGACATAACGCTATTTTTTTCACCATGTTCACTCCTGTCTTTTTTTATAGCGTTACACAAATCTCCTCATCTCATCACATTTTTGAAAAAATAAAAAAGCGCAGCGAATAGCTGCGCTTTTTGTATATTATGATTTTGACTTAGATTTTGGTGATGGTTTTGTTTTAGCTTGTGCTGTATTATTACCCGCATCTTTTTCTTTTAATAAGCTCATACGTTTTTTCAAGTAGTAACCTTGTCCAATTCCGAATAAGTTACCAATTACCCAATATAATGCAAGAGCAGATGGGAGTGAAATTCCCGCTACTAAGATGAAAATTGGCATAATGTTCATCATCATTTTCATTGGAGGTTGAATTTCATCCGTCATACTTACACGAATTTGTAAGAATGTCGTAATCGCTGCAACTACCGGTAAAATGAAGTAAGGATCTGGCTTTCCTAA
Source organism: Priestia sp. P5_B4 (assembly GCF_056400385.1). Lineage (NCBI taxonomy): Bacteria > Bacillati > Bacillota > Bacilli > Caryophanales > Bacillaceae > Priestia > Priestia sp. P5_B4. The sequence goes on along the minus strand of NZ_JBFULJ010000088.1, from coordinate 8,945 downwards.
ACTTACCCATAAGAATGAATGCTGTGCAATTTCATGCGTTCGTGCAATGGCATTATAAAATGCGATAATAATAGGCATTTGAATAAAGATTGGCAAACATCCGCCAACCGGATTAATTTTATGCGTTTGGTAAAGCTGCATCATTTCTTTTTGCTGCTTTTGCTGTGTTTCAGGATCTTTTTTACCAGCATATTTCTTTTGAATCTTTTCCATCTCTGGACGAAGTGCTTGCATAGCCATCGTGCTCTTTTGCTGTTTTAAAATAAGCGGCAATAGAACTAAACGAATGATAAACGTCGCAATAATAATAGACAGACCATAGCTTCCGCCTGCCCACTCAGCAATTTTCGTTAATGCCATAGATAAAGGGTAAACAAAATAATGATCCCAGAATCCGCCGCTTGTAGCCGTGACCGGTGTTTTTGTACTGCTACAGCCGGCTAGAGCTAAAAGAAGCGCTCCCATTAAACCAAGCAATAATAATTTTTTATTTCTTTTCATATTCTTTCCTCCTAATAATGACTAAATGTATGAAGTGTTTTTCAGAAGGAAAGGATCTTCTTCATCATTATTCTTCTCTTTAACTGGTGTTTTTCTATACACATGTATAAATACATTTCGTCTTTTCCATATTGTTAATACTGAAGGATCAATCCCTGCATTCACATGGTCGGTGACAGGTTCCGCATGAAAAGCCGTAAACCTAGCTTCACGAAGCATATAATAACAAAGGATGTATAAAACGAAAGCAGATAAATACGGCGCATATAGAAAAAGATCGTGATAAAATTCCATGTGCCAGCTCTCTTTCTGACTATAATAGTACAATCCAATATATGTAGTGTAGCATTTACGTTCCTGTTACACAACATCAACTTATCACTTTGACTGTTCTACGTATTACTTTTTAAAAAGTTTCATATTTACGACACAAAATTTGCTCACCATAAAATATGATGAGCAAATCTAATACCATTATTTATTCTCGTATGCTTACCGCTGCTTCTCAGTCTTCTTTTAGTTTCATGAACCACGTAACGCCGAATGCTACACCTACAGAAATAATCATGCCGATTATATAGTGAATTAAATTGCTCATACCAAGCGGCGCAGCAATGGCCATCATTGGAATACCTGTGAGTCCGTAGGCATTGGCTACTACGTGCATAAGTACAACATAGCCTCCTCCGGCTGCTCCGCCTATAGCCGCAGCAATAAACGGCTTGCGAAGTCTTAAGTTGACGCCGAAAATAATCGGTTCTGTAATTCCTAAGAAGGAAGAAATAGCCGCTGGAATCGCAATTTTTTTCGTTTTGGCATTTTTCGTCTTAAAGTAAACAGCCAGCCCTGCTCCTCCTTGCGCCACATTCGCGCAGGCCCAAATAGGAAGTAAGAAGTTAACGCCAATCTTCGGATTAGCAAGCAGTCCTGCTTCAATAGCATGAAAACTATGCTGCAAACCTGTTAATACAATAGTTGAGTACAAGCCACCAAACAAAATTCCTGCAAACACTCCGGCTACATCGTATAGAGACTGAAGGCTGATCGAAATTAAATCTCCAATATAGCGACCGAAAGGGCCAATAAACACAAGTGACACAAAGCCTGTGATAATAACCGTTAAAAAAGGCGTAACAAGTAAATCAACCGAATTCGGCACAATTTTCCGGAGTCCCTTTTCAATTTTACTCATGACGTAGATAGCCAATAAAATCGGAACGACCGTACCTTGATAGCCGATCAGCGGAATACTTAAGCCAAACAAATCCATATATTCCGGCTTAGCATCTGCTAATGTCCACGGATTTAATAACATCGGATGCGTTAAGATCCCTCCGATAACCGCTCCTAGATAAGGATTTGAACCGAATTCTTTTGCAGCTGAAAACCCGATTAAAATCGGTAAAATGATAAATGCTGCGCCTGAGAACATATCCAATAACACAAATAACGCGCTATCTTCTGAGACCCAGTGGAACGCTTTCATCATCCCGAGCAGCCCCATTAGTAAACCACTGGCTACAATGGCTGGAATAATCGGAACAAAAATATTGGAAAGCATGCGGGCAAAACGGGCAAATGGGTTCATTTTCTTTTTCATTTCTTCTTGATGATCCGCTGGGGCAGCAGCCTCGTCAGCACCTAATTCTTTCACAAAAGCAGCGTGGATTTTATTAACGAGACCGGTTCCAAAAATGATTTGAAACTGTCCTGAATTTGAAAAAGCCCCTTTTACATCTTCTATTTCATCTAAACCTTTTTGATCGATTTTGCTTTCATCTCGAATAACGAGGCGCAAACGCGTAGCACAGTGCTGCGCACTAGCAATATTTTCTTTTCCTCCTAAAAGCGGAACAAGCTTTTTAGCAATTTCTTTTACGTCCATCTTACTTCCTCCTTGTTGTATGTCATAAAAAAAGCAAGACCTAAAATACGCTTATAAAAGACATACTTGTCCTTCATGCGCATTCTAGGTCTTGCCTGCTTTACCAGTCACAATCCCGATTATTCAATTAATACGCTTTCATTGTACTCAAAGCAACAATATTCGTCAATGTTTTTTTCTATATTCTTTGCTCTATTCGGCAAATGTGAAGCGTGATATATCCTAGCTCCGCTTCTGGAAAATTAATTTCGTACTCATCTTTGACAAATTGCTTGATCGTTTCAGCACACTGATACGATTTTTTATATTTGACTTTTAATACGTCAAGCATCTCTTCATCCATCTCATGAAAAGGTTCATTTTGCGCTAAACGGTTTAACGCAAAGCGCAAGTGAGTCAGCAGCCGCTGATAGGACATGCTGTTTTCATCAATCTCCATATTCAGCTCTTTTTTTATAATCGTAACCATTTCATTAATAATCGTTGTATTCATCATGAGCTGCTGCATGCCCGGTGAATTCAGTTTCGCCGTATGAATATGAAGCGCAATATATCCCGCTTCGTCAATCGGCATCGTGATATCTAGTCTCTTTTTGATATGCTGAAGAGCCCATACTCCTATTGCATACTCAGGCTGATAGAGAGATTTAATTTCATTAAGCAATTTATTTTGTATGGAAATTCCGCGGGCTATCCTTTCGACAGCAAAGGATAAATGATCGCTCAAAGCAATATGCACATGATGACTTAATGTAGCAGAAAGCTGCTGCTCAGCATAAGAAATGATTTCTTCCGCCACTTGAATATGCTCTTCAGGAAGGTTTTTTAATAGTTCTTGAAACTTCTCCTGCTCTTCTTTCATGACAAAGACTTTCTCCACTTTTGCAGCATTAATAAGATCATTTTTACCTTTTTGAAAAGCAATACCGGGACCCATCGCAATTTTTTCAACTCCGCCTTCTTTAAAGACAACGGCGTTGTTATTTAACACTTTTAAAATCTTCAAATGCGCTCTCCTTTCTTAAAGGAAAAGGCTTTGCTAATTACTTCATCGTTACTTTTGCACAAGCCGTTTCGCCTTTTTGAACCGTCCCTTGAGCCAAAATTTCGAAACTTTCACTTGCATCACTGTTTGTAATAACGATTGGTGTGATAATGCTTTTCGCTTTTTCTTGAATAAGCGCTAAATCAAATGTGATAAGAGGTGTTCCTACACTTACTTTGTCACCTTGTGCCACGTGAGCTTCGAATCCTTCGCCTTCCATTGCCACTGTTTCAAGGCCGATATGTATTAATACTTCCGTACCGGCTTCTGTTTTTAAGCCTACCGCGTGTTTTGTATGGAACAGCTGAACGACTTCCCCAGCAACAGGTGAAACAACTTGTCCTTCTGAAGGTTCAATTGCAAAACCGTCTCCCATCATCTTCTGTGCGAACACTGGATCTGGCACTTCGCTGATTGGCAGGATATTACCTGAAAGCGGAGCTAGAACGGTTGTTTCTTTTGATTTTGTCTTATTACCAAATAATTTTTTAAACATCTCAATCACCCTTTTTTAGATTGTACTTGTAGCATACCCCAATGATTCTGCAGAAAAACTTCCCCTATCCCGATGTTACGTTAACATGGTCATTATTTAACCATGCTTTTTTTGTCTTGTAAATAAAAATGTATAAGCGTTTTTATAAGAAGTGCGTTCTCTATGCTGCATTTTATGTAACCCTTTGCATATTTTCCGAAGGAGGGGTATTAAATTTTAAACCTAAAAAAAAGCCCTTTTAAAGGGCTTTTGACATTAGAACGTTGATGCAACTTCTTTTGCTCTTTCAGATGCTTTTGCTAGAATATTGTCTGCTTCTGCTGGTGTGTAAGCCATGCCTTCTGCAACAACCAATTGGAAATCTTGAACCCCAATGAAGCCCATCACTGTACGTAAATAGCTTTGAGTAAATTCTAGCTCTGCCGCAGGGCCTTCTGAATAAACGCCTCCGCGAGCTTCTAGTAATACTACTTTTTTATCTGAAGCTAATCCTACTGGACCATTTTCAGTATATTTAAACGTTTTTCCTGCAATTAAAATGTTATCAATATATGCTTTCATTAGTGGAGGGAAGCTTAAGTTCCACATTGGAGCTGAGAAAATAACTTTGTCAGCTTGTAAAAACTGCTCTACTAATTCACCCATACGCGTTACTTTTTCTAATTCAACAGCTGATAATTCTTCACCAGCTCCAGCTTTTCCCCATGCCGCTAAAACATCTCCATCAATGAATGGAACTGTTTCTTTATACAAATCAAGCGTTGTCACTGTATCAGTCGGGTTTGCTGTTTTATACTCATCCAAGAAAACCTGTGCTAAACGAGTTGAAAATGATGCTTCATCAATCTGCGGATTTACTTTTACATATAATACATTTGCCATAAATGTCATCTCCTAAAAAGTGTCTATTATCATTAGTTCAAGATATTACTAAACAAATTATCTTTAATTCGAGATTTATTATATAACGCCATTTTTTTTGCGTCAACCTTTTCGCACAAAAAAACTCCGCAAGCGGAGTTTTATACACATTGAAATTCTCGAATTTGATTTACATCTACCCCAGCATACACCCAGAAAGATCCTGTCCAGCGATATCCTGCAACTGAGCGTCTGCCTACAAAGGTTGGGTAAAACCAGTAAGGTCGACCATTTCTCGGCCATATATAGGTGTATCGGTATAAGCACCCTGAAATAGCGCCTGGATCAACAGCATAAAGTGATGGACCTCCTGAACCTAGCTTTGGTGCAGGTGTAAAAGCTGGCGGCGGACTTGAAGGCGGCTGCGCTCCTCCCTGCGGCGGAAACCCTTGGCCTCCTCCAGGTGGAAACGATGGAAACCCTTGACCTCCTCCAGGTGGAAACAAATTTTGAAAACGTGGATCGTATTGATATGGATACATACGCACTCCCCCTTTATAATGCTTGCTACGTTACAATATGCATCATAATGAAGATAGGTGAATGTCTACTTTTACCTTCTATAAACTAATTGAACGATGTTAAACTTGGTAAACTTAAAGGGGAGTCTTATCAGAGGAAATAATAAATCCAACACGGAAACTACTTGCGTGTTGGATCTGCTTGCGGAAAATATTTTTCAATAAAATTATACAGCCAAAATACGGTAATCAAAATAGGAGCTATCAGAAAAGGATGTTGAATCCATATTTTTACCAGTACCTTTTCAAATGACGGAATCGATTTTAACACTTGAAATAACGAGCTTCCGCCAAAAATAACGCTCGTTCCTATCAATAAAAAAGATAGCCAGTTAAATTGATCCATCCACATGCTCATAGAGATATAAAAACTAACACCGGTTCCTATCCCCCCCATTATTCCACTTAAAATACTTTTCACCGAAAAAGGAATCCCTACAAACCATCCGGCTCCTAGTCCTGCACACCCTGCTAAAATGCTAGAAAAAAGCAGCGGCTGCTCAAGCCAGAGACATGCATTCACTCCAACCACTAAGGTGACATGTATTCCTACGTGAAGGGAAATTCTTTTGCCAACAGGCTCTGAAACATAATGATAGTAGCGCCCGCTATAAAAAATTGTCCACCATAATAATAAAAATGCTGTCACACTTGCCCCTATAATCATAAACACACCTCTCTACGTTATGATTCTATTAATCTCTATCTATTATTTTCCTCATATCCTATGTGTCTGATTCGGTAATCTATCCATATACCTTCCATACGTTCGTTCATCAGCAAGAAAGTCGAATATAACTATATTCTTGTCTCAACTGTTTACTTGTGGGAGTGCTAAGAAGTTGAATGTCTGCATGTAGAAAAAGATAGTGTAGAACACTTTCTCTTATCTTTACTATTATTCATATGTATAGCTTGCTAGATTTAGTCCTCGCAGTTTAGAATTTTTCAGTCGTTCATATGAAACTATTTGCCCTTTCTTTCGTTATATATACACGTTTCTTTATCTTTTCACGTGCAAAAAAAGATAAATTCCTATAATATGTTTTCATATTAACCTTTAAGGAGATAAAGAAGATGAATTGAATAAATCCCTATAAATAGAGTTTTTAGAAAAAAGAAATTGTTATCATTTCTCCTATTTATGTTATAGAATAATTCATGTATAATAAAAGGCTGTATGGTAACGCAGCTTGCGACATATCTTTTCTTACTTTTAGCAAGTCTATATTCAAAGCAAAAACTGCAAAGTGGGGTTAGTGCGACTCTTCATTAATCGACTTTGCATTAAAAACCAGCATTTTTCTTTTATCATAAAGAAAGAATGAGATTTAATAGTGACAGGTGAATAATATGGGTGAAAATCAAAGAAATGTTAGTAGATTTGACTGGAACTTGGCTTTCCTAATCTTCCTATTGTTTTGCGTAAGCGTTGTGGCAATCCATAGTGCTGAAAAAATCGGGCAGTATGATAAGAACTTCGTAGCGCAACAAGTTGTTTTTTATATAATCGGAATGGTGATTATAGGGTTTGTCATGCGTTTTGACTCCGATCAGCTTCAAAAGCTAACGTGGGTTTTTTATGGATTTGGGAACTTTTTATTGCTTCTTTTACTAGTGGCTCCGTCAAGCATTGCCAGAGAAATTAACGGGGCAAAAAGTTGGTTCACACTTCCCGGCTTTTCGTTACAGCCATCAGAGTTTATGAAAGTGTTTTTGATTATCACACTGAGTACGGTCATTGTGAAACACAATGAAAAATATCGTATTCGGACAGTAAGAGAAGACTTTTTACTGCTTGGTAAACTGGGTACTGTACTTGCTTTACCTTTATTATTAATCATGCAGCAGCCTGACTTAGGTACCGCCCTTGTGTTCTTAGCAATCACGGTTGGACTTGTATTTGTTTCAGGTGTAAGCTGGAAAATCATCGCGCCTGCATTTTTAGGTATTACAGCGGTTGGTTMTGTCATTTTGGGACTTGTTGTTTATGCACCTAACCTATTAGAAAAGTATCTAGGGGTTAAGCAATACCAATTTGGACGTATCTATTCTTGGCTTGATCCTGAGTCATATAGTTCGGGAGAGGGCTATCATTTAAAGAAATCGTTAGATGCAATTGGATCAGGAATGGTAAACGGTAAAGGAATCGGAAATGGAGTTGTCTATTTGCCAGAGGGACAGACCGACTTTATTTTTGCGGTTATTGGAGAAGAGTTTGGCTTTATCGGCGCCAGCATTGTTATTAGTCTTTTCTTCGTACTCGTTTATTACTTGATCAAGCTAGGCCTTGAAACAAAAAATGAATTCAATTCTTACTTATGTGTAGGCGTTATTTCAATGCTTACGTTCCACGTATTTCAAAATATCGGTATGACCATTCAAGTCTTGCCTATTACCGGAATTCCACTTCCTTTTATTTCATATGGAGGTAGTTCACTGATGGGGAACATGTTTGCAATGGGTCTGATGTTTGGAATCTCATGGCATCACAAACGCTATATGTTTGGAAATGATTAAAGAGAGACGATGGTCTCTCTTTTTTCTTTTATCTCCCTATTAAGCATGCTACAATAAAGAAAACGCTTCCAAATCCTGTTTTAAAAGGAGTAGATATGCATGCTTGATTACCAATATCGGCGCAAAGCCTATGCTATTTTGTTAAAACAGACATCCGTACCTCCATCTACAACTTCTTTTTCCACCTGGCTCATACAGCTACTAAAACGAAACAAGTAATAAAGGTGTGCTACTGCACACCTTTTATTTGTTCGACAGCGACGTTATGCCAATTTGCCTTACGATTTTTTTACTATCTTCATTTAGTCCTTTTACAATAACCTTTTTATTCAATCGCTCGTACTTATCGATAATTTTTGAGATGCCGATCACGGCCGATTGATCCCATATATGAGAAGAACTAAAATCAATAATGATGGTATCCGGGTCTGTTTCATACTGAAATTCATCCATGAAGAAGCTGATCGTGGCAAAAAATAATTGCCCTGAAACCCTGTATTGCTTCATATTGCCTTCTGTTTGTGAAGTTGTTTTGATTTTAGCCATCTTCCAGCCAAATACAATGGTGCTTAAAACAATACCTACCATTACTCCTAATGCTAAGTTATGTGTAAACAATACGATAACCACCGTAACAACCATTACAATAGCATCCGATAGCGGATATTTCGTTAAGTCTTTAAGGGACTGCCAATCAAATGTACCAGCAGCTACCATAAACATAACGCCTACAAGAGCAGCCATTGGAATTTGTTTAACAACATCGCCAAGCACCATAATTAAGAACAATAAAAAGACTCCGGCGACTAAGGTAGATAACCTTCCACGTCCCCCTGATTTTACATTAATCATAGATTGTCCAATCATGGCACAGCCAGCCATTCCTCCGAAGAAACCTGTTACAATATTAGCCATGCCTTGACCGCGCGCTTCCTTATTTTTATTCGAAGGCGTATCTGTAATTTCGTCCAGTACCGTTGCCGTTAGCATAGATTCAAGTAGGCCTACAATCGCTAAAGGAAGCGAATAAGGTAAAATGATAAGCAGTGTCTCCAC
>NZ_JBFULJ010000087.1:0-10582 GCF_056400385.1 Priestia sp. P5_B4 | reverse complement strand
ATCCAAGCAATGTACCAAGCGCAACCGGCGCCTTGTCTCCTGTAATATTAGGAAACATTACGCCTGTAACACTATAAAAAAGGGGATGGAAGAAATGACAGAAGCAGCAAATATGGAAAATGAAATTTTTGAACTTATTGCATACGGAGGAAATGCCAGATCACTTGCATATGAAGCGTTAGAAGCAGCTGAAGACTATGATTTTAATAAAGCTGACGAACTTTTAAAGCAATCTCAAGAAGAGCTCAGTCATGCTCATAAAACGCAAACTGCGCTTATTCAACGTGAATTGAACGGAAAAACAATTGAAAAGTCGCTGCTTTTAATTCACGCACAAGATCATTTAATGACGGCTATTTCAGAGCAAAAATTAATTGAACATATGATTAAGCTTATTAAAAAATTTAAAAAAGAAGGCGAAAATCAATGAAAAAGCTAGGTATTGCGATTTACCCGGAACATTCGACTGTCGAAAAAGATAAAGCGTATATAGCACTTGCGCATCAATACGGATTTACCCGCATTTTTACATGCTTGCTTTCTGTTGAAGGCGATCAGAAAAAAGTAATGGCAAATTTTAAAGAAATTATTGAGTTTGCCAATGAGCTAGAGATGGAAGTAGTAGTGGACATCGCTCCTCGCGTATTTGGAGCGCTTGGCATTTCTTATGATGACTTATCTTTTTTTCACGAATTAGGGGCTTATGCTATTCGTCTTGATCTAGGGTATACGGGAAATGAAGAGTCCATTATGACCTTTAATCCATACGGCTTAAAAATTGAAATTAATATGAGTAATGCGACGAAGTATGTGGATAATATTTTAAGTTACCGACCGAATCGAAAGCAGCTGCTCGGGTCGCACAACTTCTATCCTCATCGATATGCGGGGTTGTCGTATGATCACTTTTTGAAGTGTTCAGCATTGTTTAAAGAACATAACCTTGAAACAGCAGCCTTTATTAATTCACCAAGCGCTACTTTTGGACCGTGGCCTGTTACTGAAGGACTTTGTACGCTTGAAATGCATCGCACGCTTCCGATCGACGTGCAGGCTAAGCATCTTTTTAAAACGGGATTAATTGATTGTGCAATCATTGCGAATGCGTATGCATCAGAAGAAGAGATGAAGGCGCTGCGTGATGTTGTTCAGCAAGAGCGCTTTACTTTTAACGTGACCCTGTATGATACGATTACCGAGCTTGAGAAAAAAATTGTGCTGGAAGAGTTTCATTTTTACCGCGGAGACGTATCTGATTATTTAATTCGCTCTACGCAAAGCCGAGTAAAATATAAAAAAGAAGAATTCAAGCCTACGTATACTCCTTCCATTCGAAGAGGCGATATTTTAATAGAAAATGAACTCTATGGACAGTACAAAGGAGAGCTGCAAATTGCGCTGTTAGACATGGAGAACTCAGGTAAAACAAACGTAGTAGGACGCATTGCAGAAGAGGAAATTTTTTTACTAAATGAACTGCAGCCATGGGACAAATTTGCTTTTTGTGAGCGGTGATAAAATGGACTATATTATTGGTATCGACGGCGGGGGAACAAAAACAGAAGGCGTTGCGTATAGCTTAGACGGTCAAGAGCTCGCTGCTTCAAAAAGCGGCTATGGAAATTTGCTCATTAATTACAACACGGCTATTACTCATATTGATGAATGTATTACGGCGTGCAAAACTGCGCTTGCTGGTCATACATGTAAAGGCATTTCACTAGGGCTTGCTGGAAGTAAAGCATTATCTAAAGAAGAAATAAAAAGATATTTTTATGATCGTTATCAGGTAGAAGTAGGTTTATATGATGACGCCATGATTGCACATGAAGCACTACTGCACGGAAAAGACGGGATTTTAACCATTGCAGGAACTGGAGCCGTCAGCATTGGGAAAAAAGACGGAGTGTACGAATACGGAGGAGGGTGGGGACACCTTCTTGGAGATGAAGGAAGCGGATATTGGATTGGTCTTCAAGCACTGATATTGCTGACGAAAGAGCATGATCAAAGCCTTCCTTACAGCAGCCTTAGTCAGACAATCTTGCAACATGTAAAAGCAGATACCATACACGATATAAAAAAGTTTGTCTATTCATCTCCTAAATCAGAGGTTGCTTCACTCACTCCGCTTGTTGTAAATCAAGCGAGAAATCATAAACAAGAAGCAAGTGACATTCTTCAACAGGCTGGAAAGAACCTTGCAAACATGACTCTTCATTTATATAAGAAACAGCGGTTTGAAGGGAGCTGCTTGCTGTCATGCAAGGGCAGCATTTTAACGGAAGTTCCAGAAGTGTTTGATGTTTATAAAAAAGCATGTGAAAAAGAAATAAAGCATATCCAGTGGGCAACACAGCGAGTATCATCTGCTAAAGGAGCTTATCAGCTGTTCATAAACGAGTATAAATAGAGAAAAAATGATGGTGGAAAAGGCAGGGGATCACAGTGAACTTAAATCATATCTTAACAGAAAAACGCAATCCGCAAACCTTAAACATTGATGAATTATCAAGTCTGGAAATTGTAAAAAAAATTAATGAAGAAGATCATCAAGTGCCTCAGGCGATCAATAAAGTGCTGCCTGTTATTGCTCTGTTAGTAGATGAAATTGTCAGTGCCTTTAAACAAGGCGGACGTCTTATTTATATCGGAGCAGGTACAAGCGGGCGGCTAGGTGTATTAGATGCATCTGAATGTGTACCAACATTCGGTACACCTGCCGAACAAGTAATTGGGATCATAGCCGGGGGAGACAAAGCGCTCCGTCATGCGTTAGAAGGAGCAGAAGATAATAAGAAACAAGCGATAGAAGATTTGAAAGCGATTAATTTATCAAATAAAGATATTCTTGTAGGTATAGCTGCAAGCGGAAGAACTCCTTATACACTCTCAGCGCTTGCGTATGCAAACAGCCTGGGAGCAGTAACGGGCTGTGTTGTAAATTCTCCTCAATCACCTATGGAACAAGAAGCAAAATATGCAATAGTAGCAGAATCAGGGCCGGAAGTTGTAACAGGTTCAACAAGAATGAAAGCCGGAACTGCCCAAAAGCTTGTTCTTAATATGCTGACGACCGCTTCAATGATTCAAATTGGTAAAGTCTACAGCAATCTAATGGTAGACGTACAGCCGACTAATGATAAACTCGTACAGCGTGCTAAAAATATTATTGCGGAACTAACAGGCGTCTCACCAGAGGAGGCAGCGGAAAGTTTACAAACATACAAAACGCCAAAAGCCGCCATTCTTGCGCTTCTTACTTCTACAGAAGGTGATGAGGTGCATCGGCTGCTTGATAAACATGACGGACATTTAAAAAAAGCCATCGGAGAAGCAATGGAACAGCCGACTAAAGATTAACTCTTAAAAGAAGTGCATACAGCACTTCTTTTTTTGTTGAGTACATTTTTTGCACAATGTATGTGGGTGAATTCGGTCTAATCATTTTGTAAGACCCGTAGTATAGTAAAAGCATAAAGCATAGTAAGTATTTCAATTTGTGCACGAATTGGACTGAAGGTGATTCATTTGTTAGACAAACGCAGTACGGCCGTATTGCAGGTTTTGCTTCAAGCCGCAACATTTATATCAGTACAAGAGTTAATGAAGCAGTTTCAAGTGTCAAGGCGTACTATCTATTATGATATTGAGAAAATTAACGATTGGCTGTGTCAGCAAGAATTAGAGTTTGTTCAGTACACATATGGGAAAGGCTTTTTTCTAAACGATCAAGCAAAGGACCAAGTTGCTAAACAAATTTCTCATGTTATGCCATCTGCTTACTTATCAGTTGAGGACCGGCAAATATACGTTGCTTTGATGTGTATACTTCGAGGCGGGAAAATCGGAACTCAGCAGCTCATGGATGAAACAGAAGTTAGTCGCAACACTGTCTTACAAGATATTAAAGACTTAAAAAACAAGTGGGCAAAGAAAGGCATATCTTTGACATATAGCTATAAAGATGGGTACGAAGTAAAAGGATCTGAAAGCGACATTCGAAATTTGCTTTATATACACATCACAGAATTATTAAGTCAACATCAAGAAGAGTTGTTGAAAAGGGTCATGAAAGCAGATTACGAATATTCAATGATTTATAACTGGCTTGTAGAGTGTGAAGATAAACTGGGAATGGCGTTTACAGACAAGATGCTGACGCAATTAGCCTATATGCTCACGTTCTGTATTCAGCGTATTGGAGGCAAGCGCTATGTAGACGCCTTGATTACTAGAAAAGACGAATTAGAAAAAACCAGGCAGTACAAAGCGCTCCAAGAAATTGAAAGCGTTTTAGGATTTGGTTTTCCACCTCAAGAAAAACATTATCTAGCCACGGTTTTACTAAGTGCAAAAGTAAATGTAGTAAATCAAGCAGATAGTGATGATTGGATGAGAAGCATTGTAAAAGAAATGGTATCACGGTTTCAAGCATATGCTTGTGTGGTATTTGAAGATCGAAATCGTCTTGAACAAAATTTATATATTCATTTGAAGACGGCTTATTACAGGCTTCTCTATAATATTCACCTCCCTAACCCTATGCTTTCGGCTATTCAAACAAAGTATCAGGATATAGTAGAACTGACAAAAAAAGCGTTGCTTCCTTTGGAAAACAGCCTTCAAACACGTATTAATGAAGACGAAATTTCTTATTTTGCTCTTCATTTCGGAGGATGGATGAAAAAACAAGAGGGAAGGCAAAAACAAAAGCGTATTGTTATTGTTTGTGCCAATGGAATTGGAACGTCCCGTATGCTTCAGTATCAGCTTGAACAACTGTTAACAGATGCTGAATTGATAGGGCCAATGACGGTAAGAGATTATGAGCAGTTTAAAGAAACCTATGATTTAGTTATTACAACTACGCCATTAAAAAAGCGAATGAATGTGATGCTTGTGAATCCTATTTTAACGGATGATGAAAAGCAGCGGTTAATCGACTTAGTTGAACCAGCTTCTTCTCAGCTAACCACTCAAGCCATCATGGGTATTATTAAGCAGCATGCAAATATTCAGGATGAACCAGCTCTGTTAGCTAATTTAAAACTAGTAATACAGCAATCTAAAAAAATGGTAAGAGAGGATAAAAAGCCAATGTTGCATGAAGTATTGCAAGAGCCATTCTTGCAGCTTACAGATTCAGCAGACGATTGGAAATCAGCTGTTAGGCTGGCTGCCAAGCCTTTGTTGAACTATGAATATATTGAACCTTCTTATGTAGAAGCAATGATCAAAAGTGTAGAACAGTTAGGCCCTTATATTGTTATTGCGCCAAAAGTTGCGCTCCCTCACGCAAGGCCGGAACAAGGTGTAAATCGTGTGGGTATGAGCATGCTTCGTTTAAAGGAGCCGGTCTATTTTTCTACTGAAAAACAGCACGGAGCGCAGCTTATTATCGTACTTGCTGCTACTGATAATGAAACCCACTTAAAAGCATTGTCACAGCTTTCAATGATGCTATCTGAAAACGATAATATTGACAAGCTTATTGCTATGAATACAAAACAAGAAATGCTTGCATTAATTGAAGCTTACTCAAATTAAAAGGAGAGATAAAAAATGAAAAAGATTTTAGTTGTATGCGGAAACGGTTTAGGAAGCAGTTTTATTGTGGAAATGAATGTAAAGAAAATTTTAGTAGAGCTTGGTGTTGAAGCACAGGTATCTCATACGGATTTAACAACTAGTAAAACGGAGCAGGCAGATATCTATTTAGGATCTGCAGATATTGTAAATCAATTGGATGATGGCACTCGCACGGTCGTGGCACTGCAAAACATTTTAAATCAAGCGGAAATTAAAGGAGCACTGCAAAAATACTTCGTGGAGGCGTAAGCCATGTTTGATTTAATTATGAAAGATATATTAGGAACACCCGCTATTCTAGTAGGGTTGTTTGCACTAATCGGTTTGTTGCTTCAAAAGAAAAAAAGTGCAGATATTGTATCAGGCACCTTAAAAACAATTATGGGTTTTCTTATATTAGGAGCGGGAGCTAATATATTAATTGCTTCACTTGAAGCGTTTGGAAAAATGTTTAATAAAGCGTTTTCCGTTGAAGGCATCATTCCTAATAATGAAGCAATTGTAGCTGTAGCTCAACAAACGTTTGGTACAGAAACAGCGATGATTATGCTTTTAGGTATGATTGTAAATATCATTATCGCGCGCATCACGAAATTTAAGTATATCTTTTTAACTGGGCATCACACCATGTTTATGGCTTGTTTGATTGCAGCAATTTTATCTACCGGCGGGTTAACGGGAGCACCTTTGGTTTTGATCGGTGCACTATTATTAGGTATTTTAATGGTTTTATTTCCTGCACTGCTTCAGCCGTATGTGCGTGAAATTACAGGGTCAAACGATATTGCCGTTGGTCATTTTGGTTCCTTAGGCTATTTAGTAGCAGGGTTTATCGGCAAGCGAGTAGGAAATCGCGAAAAAACAACAGAAGAAATTAAAGTTCCTCAATCCTTAGGATTTCTTCGGGATACATCCGTTTCTGTCTCACTGACCATGACCGTTTTATTTATTGTTGTGGCACTTTTTGCAGGTCCTGCATTTATCGAAACAAAATTAAGCGGGGGTCAAAATTTTATTGTGTACTCGCTAATTCAAGCAATCACTTTTGCAGCAGGAGTATATGTCGTGCTGGCGGGTGTTCGTATGCTTTTAGCAGAAATTGTACCAGCATTTAAAGGAATTGCTGACAAAGCGGTACCAAATGCCATTCCAGCTCTAGATTGTCCAACTGTGTTTCCGTTTGCTCCTAACGCAGTGGTCATTGGATTCTTTTCAAGCTTTATCGCAGGTCTCATTTCAATGTTCTTTTTGCCTCTATTTGGTCTAAGTATTATCGTGCCAGGCCTCGTTCCGCACTTTTTTACGGGAGCAGCTGCCGGAGTATTTGGAAATGCGACGGGGGGAAGAAGAGGAGCAGTGGTCGGGTCATTTGCCAATGGAATCTTAATTAGTTTTTTACCGGCTATTTTACTGCCTGTTCTCGCGTCGTTAGGTTTTAAAGGCACAACATTTGGAGATTCGGACTTTAGTGCGGTAGGTATTCTTCTTAGCATGCTAATTAAATTATTTACGTAAAGATAAAAAACTCATGTTACGCTAGTAGCATGAGTTTTTTATGATATTGGAAACGGAGGAGCAATGAATGAAAATTGGGTTAGCTCAAGTGGGATTTCCAAAGTCAGCCGCAGAGGGTATAGAAAAGGTAGAAAATTATATGAAACAAGCAGCAGAAGAAGGGTGTAACCTTGCATGTTTTCCAGAATCAATTGTGCCGGGACTTAGAGGAGTGGGTTTTGAAGTTGAGACATACAATCACGAAATTCAACAAAATACGCTTTATAGAGTTAAGTTGCTTGCCAAACAGTTAAAACTCAACGTAATTTTACCACTGGAGTGGCGCGACGAACTTGGTATGCATTTAACTGCTTTTGTAATTGATGAAAATGGAAAAGAATTAGGGTATCAAACTAAAAATCAAATTGATCCAGCAGAAGATCAATTTGGTTATAAGCCTGGAAATGGCCGCCAGTTGTTTGAAATAAACGGCGTGAAATTCGGTATTGTCATTTGCCATGAGGGATGGCGCTATCCTGAAACTGTCCGATGGGCTGCTATAAGAGGAGCAAGCATTGTGTTTCATCCACAGTTTACTGGTGAAGTACCAGATCCGAAGTTTTATGATTATGCAATGATTGCAAGAAGTACGGAGAATGGTATTTACTTTGCAAGCGTGAATTATGCCTTAGAGAACCAAAAAAGCACAACTTCTCTTCTTTCTCCAAAGGGTGAATGTTTGATAAAAGCGAAAGCTGAAAAGCAAGAACTACTAACGTATACGCTAGAGCCCGGTGAGGCTAACCGGCTGTTAGCTCAGCGTCTGTTATCAAATTTACTATTGTAAAAAAGTTTATTTTCTCTAGTTAAATTAGCATGTGCGCTCATATAACCCTTTGGTTATTTCTCCTTATGACGATATAAACGTCAATATGGTATTATCAAAAGTTAAAGGGGTATTAAAAGGTGTGTGGAAACAATGGATCGAAAAAAAGTCGCATCAGTAGCTGGAGCATTGGTTATTGCCGTAGGAATTTGGCTATTTCAAAGCGGGAAATTTAAAAGTGAAGCGCAGGCAGATAAGTTTACGAGTACATTTTTGGTCGATCATGAACAAACAGACAATGGATTTGAATTATTTACTTCGGATACCAATCAATATAGGATGTGGTTTCCGCTTCAGTATGTTATTCATAAATCTTCTTATAAAAGCAGTGAAGATGAAAGTGAAGTATGGACAGCATCAACGAAGGAAAATGATTCATACAATGCTGGGAAAATAACGGCTTTATTTTCTAAGAAAAAAAGCAAAGCAGCTCAAAATAAAATAGATGCTTTTCAGCCTGATTACATGTTAAAAGGTAAAAATGCAACGATTTATGTGAAAAAACAAACAAGAGATGGAAAGCATAGCATTTACCATGCTTATGTGAATGATGATTATTCAGACAAGTATATTTACTATACGTTTGAACTAAAAAGCAGCGAACAGACAAACAGTACAAAACAGCAGTATTGGGTAGAAAAAATTCTTCTAAATACACAGTTTCAAAAAAACTCAGCTGAATAGTCAGCTGAGTTTTTACGTAAGGGTTCATAATACTTTTCCTTTTTTATGTAAACGGGTACAATATGAGTAAGGAGGCCTTTGTATGATTGAAAAACAAGCAGTTGGTGAAAAAGCAGCACAATTTGTTGAAGATGGAATGATTGTAGGGCTAGGGACAGGTTCAACAGCTTATTATACAATTGTAAAACTAGGTGAACGAGTAAAAAATGGATTACACATCAAAGCGGTTCCTACTTCTCAAAAAACAGAAGAGCTGGCAAGGAAACTAGGTATTCCCATTGTTACCTTAGCAGATGTTGAATATATTGATATAGCAATTGACGGAGCAGATGAAGTAGATAGCGAACTTTCTTTAATTAAAGGAGGAGGAGGCGCGCTGCTTCGAGAAAAAATGATTGCGTACGCAGCGAAGCGGTTTATCGTGATTGCAGATTCTAAGAAAATAGTGAAGACGCTAGGAGCTTTTCCTCTTCCTGTTGAAGTTATACGTTTTGGCTGGGAAATGACGGCGAAGCACATTCGCAGTGCAGGTTGTGTACCGCAGCTTAGGCTTTTAGATGATCATACGCCGTTTATCACCGATAACGGAAATTACATTCTAGACTGCCATTTTTCGGAAATTGAAAATCCTGCTGAGTTGGAAAAACAGCTGATAAGGATCCCAGGCGTAGTAGAAAGCGGTTTGTTTGTAGGTATGACGGAGGAAGTCATTACCGTACAAAACCAAGATGTTCATATCATAAAAAAATAGAAGCTTTGGCGTCGGGCCTAGGCTTCTATTTTTTAATTGGAAAGAACGTTCCAATTTTTCTCTAATTGATATATGTATTGAGACGCGTTCAGTACATTTGGATGAACGAAAGTATCAATTGTTTTTTGCGGACAAGCAGATCCGTATAATGAAAAAATGATAAGCTTGCTATGCTCGATTGGTGATACAACGTGAGATAAACAGCGATAAGAAGGATTTATTAAGCTTTTTACCATCTCATGGATATCTTCTTTGTCGTAAAAATCGACTTCAATTTCCGTCTTTACTAAATAACGGCTTTCAATGGCGCTGCTTCGGTAATAATTGTAGCGTGCTCCTATGAAGTAGGACGGATCTGATGTTGAAACGTCCAAATTCGTATATGTTTGATCCTGCTTGCTTTTATAAAAAATAGAATCATGAGTATGCTTCATGAATTCTTGATAAGTTGTTCCATCTTCCCACAGAGCTAGAATACAAGCATCTGTTTCATCTTCCACGTTCCAACCCCCTAATTGGCCAATGAAACCATTCACGTGTGCCAGAGCAGCCCAATGCTGTTGCGTATATGAAAAAGATGCTTTTTTATCAGTCGGTATGCTGCATTTCACAATTTTTGTCAACATTCTCCCATCACCTCAATTAATTACTTCGATAAATGAAGGGAAAATCCTTCTAAAAAGAGGAAAATCATAGACATATCCCCCCTTTAAAAGCCATACATTTCAAATAGGACAATGTTAGGGAAAGAAGGGGAAATGAATGAAAGTTTTTCGTGCAAAAGCCTGTCAATCTCCTATGCGAAAAGGCTGGTCAATTATGTTTCAGCATCCGTTTAAAAAAGATGAAAGAGGAAGATCGCACCCGTTTGTTAAACGGTTTATGTATACAGAGCAACACGATGAAATTGACATTCTGGTTGAAGAAATGAATGAACTGCTGAGAGTGCAGGATTTTTGGACAAGTACTGCAAAAGGAAGAGCAAAAGCAAGATATGATGAACGAGTAGTGAATGCTTTTTATAACGATATTGAAAAAAGAACGAGCGAACAAATTGACAGCGAGTATGAGTACATTCATGTAATCGGAGAACAAGGAAGCGGCAAAACAGCCTTAATCCGCCAGCTTCTTGGTATAAAAAAGGAATGTGGCTTTCTAGGAATAGGCAGTAAAGG
>NZ_JBFULJ010000086.1:0-10600 GCF_056400385.1 Priestia sp. P5_B4 | reverse complement strand
TTCAACCCCTGCTTCTTGCTCGATCACTTCAGGGCCGTTAAGGCCAAACCTTGCTTCTTTTGTCATAATGAGATAACTAAAGAGTGAAGCAGTGATGGACATTCCTCCAAAGCAGCCTACATTTCCTGAGATAACTCCAACAACAGGTGTATGCTCACGCAAAGCAACCACAGCTGAGCCAATTTCAGATATCGACAAAAGTCCATAATTCGCTTCTTGGAGCCTTACCCCTCCTGTATCGAATAGAAAAACAGGTCTGACAGGAACACCTTTTTTGTGATTATTAAGGGCTAGTTCTAAAGCTCCTGCAATTTTAGCTCCCGATACTTCACCAATGCCTCCCCCTTGAAACCCTCCTTCTATGGAAATGACAACGGCTGGCTCTCCTGCTATCAGCCCACCTGCTATAATGACACCATCATCGCTTTGAGGAACAATATTTTGCTTAGGTAAATGAGGCGATTCGATTCCGTCAAAAGGGCCAAGCAGCTCATAGAATGTTCCTTGATCTAAGATTGCCTCCGCTCGTTCTCTTCCATTTAACTCAATAAAGCTTTGACTATTCACTCCCATTTTCACTCACCTCCAAAGCTTGTGCAAGACGCAAGGCGACTACACCAGGCGTAGCACCGAAATCATTAATTACAATTTTCGCTTGAATGGTATGAACGCTAAAGAACCGGTCTAATACGGCTTTCCAGGTTTCACTAAACCCTTCCCTTCCTGTTCGTACTGATACGTGAGCATGTTCTTCATCCGAAGGAACCAATAAAATTTCTAAATCCCCTGAACCAACAACGCCTACATGTGCGCGCTGAGTTAACTTTCGATCGGCTTTGTATTTAAACACTAACGTTTCCATTAGCCACTCCTCCCTGCAGACGTTTACGATTCTTTAAAAAGAGATATTCGATCTAAAAATAATACAGCAGCCAGCAAATCTGCACTTCCGCCTGGAGAAGCSTTAGATGATAGAAGCATATGATCTAACGCTTCTAGCCGCTGTTTTCCCATTGATGTAGATACCCCTCCAGCTTGTAACACATTGGATGCCGCCATTTTAACCTCCTTTAACACAACCGGACCAGCACGATGCAAAATACACGTATCATCAAGGTTGGCAATTAATGTTACTAAAGTATCAATCCTTGCTGATGTTTCATGTATGCCTAGCTTGCGAGCTTTATGTAAAGCAGGCAAGCCTATATGAATCACGTGGGGAAACCCCTGCTTCGCCTCTCCAGCCGCTCCTTTTGCGCCATACTGTTTTTTCACACGAAGTCCATTAGATGAATGCAGAGGACAAAAACGATCTGCATAACGAGCAATTTGTCCTGCAGCTTCTGTGATGGATGCAGGTGATGCTTGAATGCCGCAAACTGCTGTTGCAGAAGCAAGTAGACCTAATGCCCAAATGGCTCCTTTGTGTGTATTAACACCATCCGTAGCCGCGTACATAATTTGTTCGCCCTCGCGTCCAATTCGAGCAATTTCTTCCCTCAGCATCTGACTTGGCTGCTTTCCTTGACTGTATAATGCAATCTGTAAAAAGGTCGGTTGTAAAGCATAAGCAGAAGTTAACAGCGTCTCAATATTCATATCTTGATGAGATCCAGTTGTTGCTGCATCTACAAGCCCAGGCTTAGGTGTAAGCACCGCTTCATCAACCAGAGCGGTAACTGCCATTTTAGCTATTAGACATGAGTAAAACACAGCTGGTCTTGGCTCTTCTTGAATACTTTGAATACGCATATTCCTTACCAGCTCCTAAATTTAGCAGGCGGATTATACAAGCCATCCGACCATTCTACTAAATCTTCGACACTTCTTGCTGCCAATAATGAACGCTTTGCTTCTGTACGGCGAATCTGTAAATCTTCGGGAAAAGCCACTAGGCCATCTCTGCGCATCTTTTCCACTTTATTTTGGTTATGTCGCAGGCCTATAGGTGTTACCCCTGCTACTGCTTCAAGCGCTGCTTTTCTTTCGTCCAAGCTTTGTGCTTTATATAAATAAGCAATTCCTTCTTCCGTCACAACATGCGTCACATCATCTCCGTAAATCATGACAGGAGCAGTAGCTAATCCTGCTTGTTTCGCTACCTTTATCGCATCCAAAGACTCCACAAAAACAGGCTCATTTCCTGATTGAAAGGTTTCAACCATTTGAACAACTAGCTTTTTGCCTCTTGCTAGTTCGTGCTGCTCGTTTATCATATCTAGCCAAGCAGGGGTAGAATGTCGGCGGCCTCTAGGGTCATGTCCCATATTAGGCGCTCCGCCAAACCCTGACAAACGTCCAGATGTGACGGTAGAAGAATTTCCTTCTCCATCTATTTGCAAAGTTGATCCTACAAAAGCATCTACCGCATATTGACCAGCCACTTGACACATCGCACGGTTTGAGCGCAGGCTACCGTCGCGTCCTGTAAAAAACACATCTGGACGCGCTGCTGTGTATTGTTCCATTCCTACTTCTCCGCCAAAGCAGTGCACGCTCTCGATCCATCCGCTTTCAATAGCCGGAATTAACGTAGGGTGAGGATTCAGAGCCCAATGCTTGCATATTTTACCTTTCAGTCCTAACTTTTCTCCATAAGTAGGCAGCAAAAGCTCAATTGCAGCGGTATTAAATCCAATGCCATGATTTAATGATTGTACGCTGTGGCGTTCATAGATCCCCCTAATTGTCATCATACCCATTAAAATTTGGAGCTCTGTAATATGACGAGGATCTCGCGTAAATAAAGCTTCCAATTGATAAGGCTGATCCGCCACGACGATACAATCAATCCAAGAAGCCGGAATATCCACTCGCGGAAGTTCTTCAACAAGTTCATTTACCTGCACAATAACAATTCCATCCTTAAACGCCGTTGCTTCGATAATGGTTGGTGTTTCTTCCGTATTTGCTCCTGTATATAAATTACCTTGTGCATCTGCTTTGTCAGCAGCCACTAAGGCAATGTTCGGAATTAAATCAATGAAAAGGCGTCCGTAAAGCTCTAGATATGTATGAATTTCTCCCATTTTCAACGTCTCATCTTCAATCATTTGAGACACGCGAAGGCTTTGAGCACCGGCGTACGAAAAATCAATTTTTTCAGCAATTCCTTTTTCAAATATGTCGAGATGTTCGGGACGTGAAATACTAGACATAATCATATGAAGGCCGTTTACTTTATCAGCGCTTACTTCATTCAGCGCCTTTGATAAAAAAGATGCTTGCTTTTGATTATCTCCTTCAAGCACTACTTTATCTCCGGGTGATATAAGCAATTCTAACGCTTCAATAATGTGTTCATTACCCAATAACTTTCCTTTAAGAAGATGGTCTATTTGTGCAAGGCGAGCTGCTTTTTGATCTCGGCGAGTTGTCCATGATTTTGAAGTTTTTTTTATGCCACTCATGTTCTAGCTCCTTTCTGACATTTCTAAATTAATACGCTTACATTTTTTCTTTTTCCATTAAAATCAGCAAAGTTTTCATCGTAGATTCGGCTGCCGAAATAGCCCTTGCTTCAGGGAAGCTCTTAGCAGCCAAATCCGTCAGCACTCTTCCTGGAGCCATTTCAATATATAATCTTGTGCCCATTTCATACATAACTTCCGTCGTATCATGCCAACGAACGGGCAGGGCAACACTCGCAGCCAAGTCTTCCTTAACATCAGCAGCTTTCCATAATTTCCGAGCTTTACAATTACCTATAAAAGGAACGATCGGGTCTTTTCCTTTTACTTCAGTTATTGTTTTTCGTAATTCACTCGAAACTCCTTCCATAAGAGGACAGTGAGAAGGCACCGTTACATGAAGCATTTTAGTTTTTCTAGCCCCTTTTTTAGATGCTTTTTCAAGAACTTTCTCGATTGCTTTTAAGGTGCCAGAAATCGTTATTTGATCAGGAGCATTTAGATTCGCTACGTACACAGGAGCTGCATCAGTTGCTAGTTCATGTACAATAGAGAGAAGCTGATGCTCGCGAAGTCCCATTACACCCCCCATACCATAACCATCAGGATAAGCATTTTCCATCAGTTCCCCTCTTTTTTTCACAAGAAGAAGAGCTTCTTTAAAAGATAACACTTCAGATGCAACTGCTGCTCCAAACGCCCCTATTGAATGCCCCCCTACTRCGTCTGGCGAGTATCCTTTGTTTTTAAACGACCTAGCCGCAGCTACTCCTGCAATAAAAAGACATATCTGAACATTTTTATTATATTTCAATTTTTCTGACGAATCTAACGATAATACGTCTTGATTTAATGCCTCACTTGCTTCTTCAAACGTAGTCGCTAATCCCCATTTATTTTTTATATCATGAAGCATACCAGCATATTGTGCACCTTGTCCTGGAAATAGAAATGCAACACTCATCGTGTTTCTCCTTTCGACTTTATATCATCCAAGGAGATAATGGATAATTTTATTATAAAGAACATAGGATCAATAACTCTAATACATATTTCTTATATATCCTATAACTTGAAATCTATATAAAAAAGAGGTTGGGATATAACTAAATGAATCCAATCTAAAGACGAAAAAATGGGATACATGAGCTCATATGGCTCGCTTGTTCCATCACGGTTGATTTCCGTGCAAGACTTCGCTTTCCRCGTGCGTCCGCTGAGCCTCCTCGTCGCTAAACTTCTGCCAGTCTCACTATTCCGCTTTTCCCGCAGGAGTCTTCGTCTTGTCCTCCACTCAACCGCTAGAAGCAACTACATACATAAAATCTACGTTTGTCCTATCAATAAAAAAAACCGAACGAGTTAGATTCTCCATTAAGAATCTAACTCGTTCGGATCTTCAACTAAAGTACTTTTAGCTACAGATGAGCCGGAAAATGCGGAAGCACTTCTTCGCCAAGCTCATGTATAACTTCTTCAGCGGGACGCTTACTATCAAAAAGAGCAAAAAAGAGATGATTAACTCCTATTTCTTTATAAATAGAAAGAAGCTCAATTAATGCATTACGACCTGCTCGAAATCCTAAACGAATTGGCGTTGGCATTTCATTTGGATCTTCTGCCAAATCTAGATGCATAGGTTGCGTAAAAGGTTTAAAAACGCCTGGATGATAGATGTCAACCAGTTTCCTCCATTGTGTAATAGCTTCTGCTTGCAAATGAGGATGACGAGGATAATACATCCAGCCGTCTCCATACTGGGCAAACCACTCCATATTTTGCTGACTGTATCCCGTGATCATCGTTGGAATACGTTTCGTTGGCTTAGGAACCACATTTGCTCCTTGAACAGAACCCAAAGTAGACTGGATAGATGGAAAATCTTGATTTAACGCTGCTTCTAAATAATGAAAAGCCTCTGTAAATCGCTTTCCTCTTTCTTCATGAGGAATACCTAGTCCTCGAAAATCTGCTTGACGGTCTCCAGAAGATACGCCCATAATCAACCGCTCAGGAAAAAGCTGATCAATGGTTGCCATTTCTTTAGCTACGCGAAGCGGATGACGCAAAGGCAGCACAATAGCAGATGTACTAAGAGCAATTTCTTTTGTTTGACTGGCAAGGTAAGTCAAATAAATAAGCATATCATAAATTTGACCCGTTGCTGGATCGCCAAATGATGGATCTTGAAGAAGGACATCACGGAACCATAAGCTTGTAAATCCATATTGTTCTGAAAGCTGCGTGAGCTCTACTTGTTTTTCCATCGTAGGCGTGGCATACTGATAATTTTCAAGCGGCATATGCAAACCTAACGTTAACTCATTCTCCTTGTACATACGACGATACGCCTTATGATGTTGAAATGCAGTCATTTGCTTCCTCTCCTTTTATAGATAAGAGATCATCGCAAAAGGCGATGATCTCTTGTTTTATTTTGCTTTTGCTTCTATTGAGCGGCTCCATGCTGTTAATAAGACCGCTCCTAAAACCATAACTCCTCCAATCCAAGGAGTATGAACAAGACCAATCGAATCAACAATCAGGCCGCCTACAAAGGAGCCAATAGCAATTCCAACGTTAAATGCAGCAATATTAAGCGCAGACGCTACATTCACTGCYGAAGGAACATACTTTTCAGCTAAGTTCACGACCAGCACTTGCAGTCCAGGTACGTTCATAAATGCCAATAAGCCCATGGCAAAAATCGTAATCGTTCCCGCTACTTTAAATGATGCAGTAAACGATAAAATAACTAAGATAACGGCTTGAATTAGAAACATCCAAAATAATGCTTTTAACGGGTCTTTATTCGCAGCTTTTCCTCCGATTGTATTTCCGATGGCTACCGCTACACCGTATACCAGCAGTAAGATACTAACCGCGCTTGATGCATATCCTGTTAGTTTTTCAAGAATAGGTGCTAAATACGTATAGGCTACAAACGTTCCGCCATATCCTAAGGCAGTAATAGCAAACGATAGTAAAAGCGGCCCGTTTTTCAAAATTTTCAATTGATCACTAAACTTTGCCGGCGGCGCTTCTTTTAAGTTTTTAGGCACTAAAAGAGCACTTGCAATAATGGCAATAACCCCAAGTAACGCTACTCCCCAAAATGTTGCTCTCCAGCCGAAAGCTTGTCCGATAAATGTACCAAGCGGAACACCTGTAACCGTTGCAACTGTTAAACCTGTAAACATTAAAGCAATGGCACTTGCCCGCTTATCTTCCGGTACCAAATCAGCAGCGATAGTCGCACCGATAGAAAAGAAAATTCCGTGTGAAAATGCAGTAATAATTCGTGCTATAAGCAGCAGTCCAAAGCTTGTTGATAAAGCTGCTACTGAGT
Organism: Priestia sp. P5_B4; assembly: GCF_056400385.1. Taxonomy (NCBI): domain Bacteria; kingdom Bacillati; phylum Bacillota; class Bacilli; order Caryophanales; family Bacillaceae; genus Priestia; species Priestia sp. P5_B4. Next base: position 3,841 of record NZ_JBFULJ010000086.1, on the reverse strand, counting down.
TTCCTACGATAAAAATAACCATCAATAGCATCAACAGTGATTTTCTGCTCATTTTACTTGTTAAAGCTGTTAATACGGGAGCTCCAAATGCAACTCCCATTGCGTATCCTGAAATTAATAACCCTGCTAGTGTAATGGAAATATTTAAATCATCTGCAAGCGATGATAATAAACCTACTGGAACAAACTCTGTAGTCCCGATTCCAAAGGCGCTAATAGCTAGCGCTAATAGCGGCAAAGCACCGCTTTTTTTACTTTGTTGTGTTTGTGAAATTGTGTTCACTTCTTAACGCCTCCTGTTCGTTATGATAACTTCTTCATAATAGCTTCTCTTACGGCTAATTAGCTTAGGTACCTTTCATATATTCGCTAACTCGCCATCAACAATTGTTATTATGAGCGATGTAAAACCAAAGAAAAAGTACGCACTTTCAAGTGATATAGGCACCTGGAGGTTACAATAAGCGTAAATACTAAAGTCATGAACTATTGGGTATTCTAAAAAAATGCTTACACCTAGAAAATTTTGCTCTATAGTGATATGATAAACATCAGAAAAAATGCGAAAACATGCATTTGACCGTTATCTCTAGAACAAGGAGAGTTGTTAACGTGAAAAAATATAATATTCCAGTGGAAGCGGCACTAGAAGTCATTGGAGGCAAGTGGAAAGTCGTTATTCTTTGCCACTTAATTAAAGGGACAAAGCGCCCTGGAGAATTAAAAAGAATTATGCCGCGCGTTACGCAAAAAGTATTAACGCAGCAGCTTCGAGAACTTGAAGCAGACGGCATCATTGTTAGAAAAATGTACAATGAAATGCCGCCTCGAGTAGAATACTCTTTAACAGATTACGGATGGTCTTTAAAAAGCATTCTTGATTCATTATGCTCTTGGGGAGAACATCATATTGAAAAAACGTATCCTGATAAAGAAGCTGTACTTATGCAGCCTGTAGAAGAAGTCACTGTTTCTAATTAAAAAAAGCTGACTATCTAGTCAGCTTTTTCATTCCCTTACTTTCTTTGTTTTTTCAGATGATGTATATATTCAGGAGGAACCCATATGACAGAACAACTTAAAAAGAAAATTAGTCTTCAAGATGCTATCAAACAGCAGCTTGCTAATAAGAAAAATCAATCTTCAAGTAAAGCTCAAAATAGCAGCACCAATCAAGCAACCAAAAAGCTGACGAGTCAACAAACAAAAAAAACGAATAATCAGCGAAAGAGAACAGGTGTATAATGAACGGACAAAATAGAAAAGACGTAGCTCCTGGAATTGAAGTCGACATTGTTTTAAAAGCAGATCAGCGTTCTGGAAAACTTACACGCGGAACGGTCAAAGACATTCTGACCAATTCAAACTTTCACCCACACGGCATCAAAGTCCGTTTAACAGATGGACAAGTCGGACGCATAAAAGAAATTTACCCAAATTAAAAAAGCATGTATTCTACATGCTTTTTTAGTTTACACTTCAAATAAATCTACTTATCATTTCCTACTTTTGTTAAAATAAAGAAGCACTGTCGTCCCCTTTCTTTCCCTTGGGAATTCACGCAAGGAAGAAAAAGGTGGTGGATAGTCTGAGACGAATCCTCAAGTCATTTTTCCTAGATGCTGAGAATGTTCAGCTCCTAACGGCTTACGTAGAGCTTTTAGGAGCCATAGTCGCTCTTATTTTGCTATTTTTCCAGTAGTAAAATAAGTAATCACCGATAAGTATCGTCTAAAAGGTTCTTCATCCATAAGCCTCGTGTGCTGATTGTCTTTAGGGAATCGTGTTTGGCGGCACTTCCCTATAGTAAAAAGACAGCTTCCTTGCGGAAATGGACAAGGTGTAATCAACTACGGCCGATTATGGGTGCGGGACCTTTTTCTTTATTAGTCTATGTCTTTTTTTTACTTCCCATACACAAAAATAAAAAAACCTCCGAGTTGGCGGTCTCGAAGGTTTTCTCTAGTGAATCGTTTTCGACAAATCCTCATCCGGGCTAACAAGGTTCAGATCTAATAAGATTATGTGATGAATTTCTTCACCTTACAAGTTGCACTTGTCAAAGCTAAGAATTCATTCGCTTGTTAAGAATAACTGAACGTGCGCTCCAGATTGTCATTTTTCCTAGTCTCAGTATATCATATTTATTGAAAACAGGTAAAAAAAGTGTTCGACAAAGCTTGTTAGCAGCTCTTCACCTATGTCATATTTTTCAAAACAAAAAACATTTTACAAATATGAAGGAATTTCATACTATTAGATAAAAGATAAAACATAGAAGATAGAAGATAGAAGATAGAAGTATTCTGACTTGGAGAGGATTTCAATGAAGCAACCTCAGTTAGAAAAAGAAATTCGAGCCTTACAATCAGATATTTACCAATTAGCTAAAAAAACAAGCAGCTATTCTCACGGTGAGATTTTAAAATTAAGTCAAAAGCTAGATCAAAAAATTGTTAGTTACCAAAAGCTTTTTAACCATACCAAATAAGAGCCGCGTTGGACTTTCACTTGCTATCCCTCAAGTACCATAAACCTACAAATAAAACAGATATGTTTTATTCGCAATAGGTACATCTCTGCTTCCCTAATTAATAGGGAAGTTTTTATTTAGAAAATTAAAACCTTCTCCTTTCCTTAGGTTAGTTGTCATACAAATTGGGTATTCAATCAGTAGGCCTTAAAACCTATCTAAGAAACATAAAGGAGAGAATGCATGATGAGTAATGCTGATACTGCCGAAACAAAAAAAGGCGCTGACTTACTAGTAGAAAGTTTGGCAAGTCAGAATGTGCCTTATATTTTCGGCATTCCAGGAGCCAAAATTGATGGCGTATTTGATGTTTTGAAAGAAAAAGGACCAGAAGTAATTGTTTGCCGCCATGAACAAAATGCTGCGTTTATGGCAGCTGCTATGGGAAGACTGACAGGTACGCCGGGCGTTTGCCTTGTCACATCAGGTCCAGGTGCCGCTAACTTAGCCACTGGCCTTGTGACTGCTACTTCTGAAGGTGACCCAGTGGTAGCCCTAGCAGGAGCCGTTCCAAGAGCAGATCGATTAAAAAAGACGCATCAATCAATGGATAATGAAGGACTATTTACATCTATCGCCAAATTCAGCGTTGAGGTAGAAGACGCTGCAAACGTTCCAGAAGTGATAACAGACGCCTTTCGCGAAGCTGTTTCTTCTCCTTCAGGAGCATCTTTTGTCAGCTTGCCGCAGGATGTAATGGATAGCGAAACATCAGCTTCCACTCTATCCGTTTTAAAAGCTCCTACGATTGGGACTGCCAATTTAGACGCTGTTGCCCAAGCTATACACACTATTCGCACAGCAAAACTACATATAGATAAAGAATATAACTTTATTGAAGCCTTGCGTGATGATCATTACGCATCTTTTGACGGTGTAAGAAATAGCCGCGGGAGAGGCCTGCGTATGGCTGATGATCTTTTTTGTGGTATGCAAAAACATCATGGGGGGGGAAATACATGCGAGTAAACTTCAAAAGGTCCGCACAAGCGGGTGTGAATATGAAAAAGAAACAGCCGAGAACAATTCACTCCACGTTAAACACAATAGGGATACTTATGTTTATTGGAATTTTGATCAGGTGGTGGACCGTGCCGTTTGCCGTTAGTAAGGATCTCCGAATTTACTATAATCAAGATTTTCAAATGACATTGAATGAGTGTAAAGAGTTTCTTGCGTTCGTTTTATGCGCAGCAAGCGTGTATTTTAGTTTAGTAAACGTCTACTTTTTAGGGAAAACAGGTAAAAAACTAGTCTATACCGTTCTTGTTTTACTGGCTGTTTTTAACCTCTATATGATGCTTGCAC
>NZ_JBFULJ010000085.1:0-10646 GCF_056400385.1 Priestia sp. P5_B4 | reverse complement strand
CAATGAAACGAGGTGCTACACAAGGAATTGTAGCGGCATCTCACCCGCTGGCTGCTGAAGCGGGAAGGAAAGTTTTAGCTGAAGGCGGAAATGCTGTGGACGCGGCAGCTGCCATTCAATTATCTCTCAACGTTGTGGAACCGATGATGTCAGGTATCGGCGGCGGCGGCTTTATGATGATTTATGAAAAAAAGAAAGATAAAATTACGATGCTAGACAGCCGTGAAATGGCACCAGCTGATGTCACGCCTAAGCTGTTTTTAGATTCAAAAGGAAAAGTCATCCCTTTCAGCAAGCGTCACATAACAGGAAAAGCAGTTGGAGTTCCTGGTACGCTAAAAGGAGTAGAAACAGCCCTTAAAGATTATGGAACAATGGACTTATCAGATGTTATTAAACCAGCTATTGCTCAAGCAGAACAAGGAATCAAAGTAAATTGGTCGATGGCTCAGTACATTGATGAAAATGTGGACAAGCTTGAAAGATACCAAACGGCCGGTAATGTATTCGTGCCGAATGGCAAGCCGTTAAAAGAAGGAGATAAGCTTGTTCAGCCGGATCTTGCTAAAACATTAAAGCTTATTCAAAAAGAAGGACCAGACGCTCTTTATAAAGGAGAAATTGGAAAAGCGCTTGTTAAAGAAGTTCAAAAACGCGATGGAAGCATGACCATGGATGATTTGAAAAATTACGTTGTAAAAGAACGTGATCCGGTTAAAACAACTTACCGGGGCTACGATGTGGTTAGTGCGGCTCCTCCTAGCTCCGGCGGATTAACCGTTCAGCAGATTTTAAAGCTAATGGAAGGTTATGATGTAGAAAAAATGGGTTCCAATACGCCTCAGTATTTGCAGCATTTAACGGAAGCGATGCACTTAGCTTTCGCGGATCGCGCGGCGTATATGGCAGATGAAGACTTTTACGAAGTGYCGAAAAAAGGACTGTTAGATGAAGATTATATTAAAGAACGTCGTAAATTAATTAATCCAAACAAAGCAACGCCTAATGTCAAAGAAGGAGACCCTTGGAAATATGAAGGAAAAGAAAATCCAAATAAAGCAACAGTAAAGGAAGAAAATCCAATCGGCCAAACGACTCATTTCTCTGTTGTAGACAAATGGGGAAACATGGTTTCTTACACGACTACCATTGAACAAGTTTTTGGTTCAGGAATTATGGTTCCTGACTACGGATTTATGCTCAACAATGAAATGACGGATTTTGATGCCACTCCGGGAGGCGTGAACCAGGTTGAGCCTAAAAAACGTCCTCGAAGCAGCATGTCTCCAACTATGCTGTTAAAAGACGGAAAGCCGTTCATGGCAATTGGTTCACCGGGAGGCCCAACCATTATTGCGTCTGTAGCAGAAACGATTATGAATGTTATTGACCATAAGATGCCGATTCAAAAAGCGATTTTAACACCTCGTATTTATTCAGGCGGCTATCCAACCGTAAGATGGGAACCTGGCTTTAGCCAAGATACAATTCTTGAAATGATGGCTAAAGGACATGCGTTTGAAGAAAAGCCTGAGCATATTGGAAACGTTCAAGCGGTTATCTATGACTATGAAACGGGGAAAATGTACGGAGGCGCTGATAATACGCGCCAAGGCACGGTATTAGGAGTAGACGCAATTAAATATGTATCCAAACAGCCAAAACCAATTAAAGAAGAGAAAAAAGGAGAGTTTACAGTTGAAGTCAACCGTGCCGTTTATCCATTTACTGATAAGCAAGTGAAGCTGATTGATGGAAAGCCTTACGTTCAATCCGATCGCCTGCTGTTAGGCTTAGGCGTCATTGATTCGAGTGACTTAAAGCTGTATAAACCAAATCATCACTCTTATTTATCAGTTATCAAAGTAGCCAAATCACTTGGCTACAAAGTGAAATGGGATGACAAAAAGAAAGTGGTCTCATTAGAAAAAGATCCTGGTAAAGACGATACAGGCGATGATGAAGACGGAGACGTTATTACAAATTAAAAAAGAGACTGGGACAAAAGTATTTTAGGTGAAGAAAAATCCGAACGATGAATTGAGATTCTTGATGAAGAATCCAACTCGTTCGGATTTTTTTATGGGTATGACAAATGTAGATTTTCTGTGTGTAGTTACTTCTAGCTGTTGAATGGAATTTATTATGTCGCATCTCTTTTTTATGAAAGCAAATAAAATTGGCGATTTTAAACCAAACGACAAAAAAATTGGCGTGGTTTGCCAAAAAGTTGTAGAAATCGACAGTTTTTTTGGCACATGTAAGAAAACCCGTGATAAAAAGACTGATAGAATGCTACAAACAAAGTTGGCATCATTTTTGCATAAGAAATAGATGAGGGGCTGTATCAATGAAAAAAATACATAGTTAAATAAACACCTATGTTTACTTCACACAAAATAAAATGCAACGGAGGTATAGAAAATGAAAAAAGACATTTCAATTATCGGTGTACCCATGGATTACGGACAAACAAGAAGGGGTGTAGACATGGGGCCGAGCGCGATTCGCTATGCAGGCATGAATACACGCTTAGAAGCTCTTGGCTATACCGTACACGATGAAGGCGATATTAAAGTAGAAATTAAAGAGCGGGCAGACGTAGATAAAAATACGAATTTGAAAAACTTAGCGGCTGTAGCCAGCGGAAATGAACAGCTTGCTGCACGAGTTGAAGAAGTGAGAGAGCAAGACCGCTTTCCGTTAATATTAGGCGGAGACCACAGCATTGCAATTGGAACGCTTGCAGGAGTCGCGAAAGGTTCAGAAAATTTAGGCGTTATTTGGTATGATGCTCACGGTGATTTAAACACAGCTGAAACATCTCCATCAGGCAATATTCACGGCATGCCGTTAGCGGTGAGCCTTGGTATTGGACATCCTGTACTTTTAAGTATTGGAGGATATACCCCAAAAATTAAACCTGAAAATCTAGTTATTATCGGTGCACGCTCATTGGATGATGGTGAAAAAGAGTTAATTAAAGAAAAAGGAATTAAAGTGTATACCATGCATGAAATTGATCGTTTAGGTATGACGCAAGTGATGAAAGAAACGATTGATTATTTAAGCGGTACAGACGGCGTGCACCTGTCGCTGGACTTAGACGGCTTAGATCCGGATGATGCACCAGGCGTAGGTACGCCTGTAAAAGGCGGCATCAGCTACCGAGAAAGTCATTTAGCAATGGAAATGCTAGCGGAAGCAGACATGGTTACATCTGCTGAATTTGTAGAAGTGAACCCTATTTTAGATCAGCATAACAAAACTGCAGAAGTAGCGGTTGCGTTAATGAGTTCATTGTTTGGCGATAAGCTTTTATAAGAAAGAGCTACTTAATAGGTATCGTGTAGAAGAAAATCTGTTATGATCCAATAAACGTTCATGCAGGGCTAAGCGGCTGCCATCCTCGCTACGGGGCTGGCGCCATTTGAAAAACATCCGGCATTAATGGACTTCAGCCATGAAGAGCTACCTAGTAAGCGGCTATAAAAACAAAATAAACCTAAAAAAATGAAAGCGATTTCATTTTTATGCAGCAAAGGGAGGAAATGGGATGAATATTCCACAGGGACAGCCAGGAGAATTAAAAAGAACGATGAAAACAAGGCATCTTTTTATGATATCACTAGGGGGATGTATTGGTACCGGTTTTTTCCTTGGTTCAGGTTATACCATCAATGAAGCAGGTCCGATGGGAGCAATGATTTCCTACTTAGTAGGAGGGATCATTATGTATCTAACGATGCTGTGTCTTGGAGAATTATCCGTTGCTATGCCAGTTGCAGGATCGTTTCAAACGTACTCCACTAAATTTATCGGCCCTGCAACCGGTTTTGCGATTGGATGGCTGTACTGGCTAGGATGGGCAGTAACGGTTGCGCTTGAGTTCTTAGCTGCCGGACAATTAATGCAAAGATGGTTCCCAGACTCGCCCGTTTGGTTATGGTGCGCCATTTTTGGAGCGTTAATTTTTTCACTAAATGCACTTTCAGCTAAAGCATTTGGTGAAACAGAATTTTGGTTTTCAAGCGTTAAAATTTTCGCCATCATTATGTTTATTGTTGTAGGCGGAGCGGCAATGTTTGGACTCATTGATATGAAAAGCGGACAGGAAGCACCGCTTCTATCAAACTTCTTTGCCGAAGGGCTGTTTCCAAATGGCGTAACGGCTTTGCTGATTACAATGATTACGGTGAACTTTTCGTTTCAAGGAACAGAATTGATTGGAATTGCGGCAGGAGAAAGTGAAAATCCAGAAAAAACAATTCCAAAAGCGATTAAGCAAACGGTTTGGCGTACGCTTTTCTTTTTCGTCTTATCCGTGTTTGTCCTAGCAAGCATGATTCCTCGTGAAAAAGCAGGCGTCGTAGAAAGCCCATTTGTTGTTGTGTTAGACAGTGTAGGTGTACCTTACGCGGCGGATATTATGAACTTTATCATTTTAACAGCTCTTCTTTCAGTCGCAAACTCTGGATTTTACGCGGCTACACGTATGCTTTATTCTCTTTCAAGAGAAGGAATGGCAAGTCCTGCGCTTGGAAAAGTTAACAAAAGAGGAGTTCCGTTTAATGCACTATTAATTACGCTTGTGATTTCATGTTTTTCGCTACTTTCAAGCGTAGTGGCAGCTAAAACCGTTTTTGTATGGCTGATTTCACTCGCTGGACTCGGTGCTCAAATTGGCTGGATTGCGATTACCGCTTCACTGCTTGCATTTCGTCGTGCTTACGTGGCTAAAGGTGGAAAAGTGGAAGATCTGAAATTTAGAACACCTCTTTATCCGGTTCTTCCTATCGTAGCGCTTATTACGAACTGTATCGTTATGATCAGTCTTGCGTTTGATCCCGAGCAGCGAATGGCGTTATACTGCGGAGGTATTTTCTTTATAGGCTGCTATGTTTATTATTATTTGAAAATTCGAAAACAAAATCAGTCAAAACAAGAGCAAGAAGTTCAGCTTGCGGAAAATAAACGAATGATTATTTAACATAAAAAACCCGGAAAATCGTGATTTTCCGGGTTTTTTATGTACTCGTTTTTAGCTATCTAGTGTTGTGTCTTCATTTTTACGTCGGCGGAGCCTCCATAGTGTGATAAGAGCAACCAGTGTAAGAACAATACCGCTGCCGAGCAGGATATGACTCACTGTTTTATCCTGCTTTTTTTGGCCTTGCTCAAAATATTTCTTGTACATTGCCACTGCAGCTTTATTTTGCTTGTATTTTCTGGGAACGCTCACTTCTTTTCCGAGTTTCCAGCCGTCTTTATAAGCTTTTTGCTGTAAAGATTTCACATCTTTATTCGAATAAAAACCTGCTTTGTACCATTTTTCTAGCTCGGGCTTGTCCTGAAGACTTTTAGGCGCTCTATAGGTCTGATAAGTGAAAGCTGAGTCGTATCCGTCTGCTTTTACGTCTTTTTGCTTTTGTTTCTGTCCTTTTTCATATCCTTGCTCAAAGGCTGTTTGCAATTCGCCTTCTGCTTCTGCAGGTACTTCTAATGAAAGGTCGTGATAGCCTTGTACGTAGCCCTGCTTTTCAAACTGCTTTTTTTGCTGCTTCAGCACTTCGGCTTGAGCGGTTTCAAAGCCTTCTGTAAAAGCCTGACGTGTGACATCCTCATCATCATACATGCTCGGAACACTCATTGAGTCATTTTCAAGCCCTCGGTCATAGCCTTCTTTTTTTGCTTTAACAGATAAGTCCATTAAAGAAATAGCTTTTTTGTAGCCTTGAACATACCCTTTATTCCAGTCGGATGACTTAGAAGGAAAAGGGTCGATTTCTGACTGAATAGTAGCATGTTTGTAATCAAGGACACCTTGCTGATAGCCTTCCTCTTCGCCGGCAGCCATTTCATTTTCTTGTTCAGTCTTGAGTTCTTCCTCTTTTTGCTGCTGTCCTTTTTTATATCCTACCGTATACCCCATCATAAACCACGTGAATTCTTCAGAAGATTTGTCCAGTCCTGTTGTTTGATCAAACTGTTCGAATTTTTTCTGTGCGTATCCATCTTCTTCTCCAAGCGAATAGCCTTCTTGATAGAGGGAGTCAAAAATTGCTTTTACATCTTCAGTTGTATCCACGTCTGTTGACTGGTCCAAAACGTCGGAAGAGGAGTCCGGGGAATCGGGAGTAGCATAAGAAGGGATGGGATCACTTGCAAGAATAAGTAAGCAAGCTGTACTAATAACGGCTAATTTTTTTTTCATCATTTCTTCACCTTTTAGTTCAAAGTCAATGTTTATTTTGTAGTTTAAGCGTACAGCTTTCCATGTAGAAAGGCGTGTAAAAGTTTTTCCAATTATGAAAATTATAACATTTAAATGAGAAGGAGAATAGGTGGTAAAAAGGAGAAATATGTGTTTTTTACAGAGTTTTATTTTTGTCGCTGTTTTGCTTTTTTCACTTTAAATGAACGATAAAATACTTCAGCTACAAAACAGAACAAAAGGAAAAAAAGGACAAATAGTTCAGCGAACTCCATAACCCGAAACGGACTRTAGGCATTTTGCAAGGCCATGGAAAAACTAAATCCTTGTATCATATCCACTCCGATAGAAAATCCCATTAAGCATCCTAACAGCAAAGCTGATATCCAAACGATTTTCATACGTCTCACTCTCCGTTTTTGTTTTTTTTCTTGAAAACATTCTACCGATAGTTTTTGTTATTTTTTTTGTCTTACGCTTTGATTGCTCTATTAAAAATTGCATACAAAGCATTTATTTGGAAAAAGCTAAAAAAAAGAAAAGAAAGGTGTTTTTAATCGTGCCTTCTTTATTTAAAAATAAAAAAAACAAAGACAATAAAAAGGAAACAGAAGGTTCGGCGTCAGAGGAACAAGCGACAGTCCTTTATTTGTAATGAATGTGATGCTGATGCTGTTAATTATTTATACGGTGCACAAAGGATTTGAAGTAATAGCTAGAACGGCTGGACGTGTTTTTTATGATTGCATTAGTCATCGGAGGATTTGTTAAAATCAGCGTCTTTTTTTACGCCGTGATTGTTGGACTTTCCACACTGTTTAAGGTGAAACGACCTTCTGCGCTGACATATTCTGTGGGCACGGTGATTTTATTTTTTTCTTTGACGATTGCAAGTAATTTTCAAGAGCATTTAAAAGAAGGGCTAACGATTATGCCGGTGTTGCTTTTTATCCCTTTTCACGTAGTGATTCCGTTTACGCTGCTCTGTATAGTACTTATTAAACATCGCATGAAAAAAACAAACGCGCTGCAGCCATCCTAATGGCTGCAGCGCGTTCGTCTGCTATCTGCTACTGCACATGCAGCTGCTCCCGCTCTTTTTTTACTTGTTCTAGCTGTGAAATCGTAACAAGCTGATACCCTTGTACGTGAAGCTGCTTCATAATTTCAACCGCTGCTTCGGCGCTTGTTTGGTAAATATCATGCATTAAAATAACTTTTCCGTCTCCGACTTGGCTCATAACCGCTTGAACGGAGTGAGGAACGTTTCTATATTTCCAGTCTTCGGGATCGATATCCCATAGAGTCACGCCAACATTTCCGATATAACGTCTTACATTTGCGTTGACGGCTCCATAAGGAGGGCGTACGTGCAGTGGTTCATAGCCGCTCACTTGTTTAATGAGCGCTTGGGTATCGCCTATTTGGTGTTTGACCTGGGCTTCGTTCAAACGTGTGAGCTGAGGATGATCCCAAGAGTGATTTCCAACTTCGTTGCCTTCCTTGACCATACGTTCGATTGTTTCAGGATAATATTGAACGCGGCTTCCTAATACAAAAAAGGTAGCGTGCCCGTTCACTTCTTTTAATCCATCTAAAATCACATTGGTAGATGCAGGGTTAGGTCCGTCATCAAAGGTCATCGCAACGACTTTTTTAGTTGGATCAATAGGCGCTCCTTGCTGCGGCATTTCGTTAACGATATGTTTTGGAGGCGTTTCCTTGACTTTATTTTTATTTGCTGCTTCGTCTTTGTAAGCATCGCTCAGCACGTCTTTAAATAAATCTTTTTGGATAGCGATTGTCTTAGTTTTTGTTTGTTCAGCACCTAGCTGATAAGGCTTAAAATAGATCACAATACTGTTTTCAAGCAGCGCAAACTGACTGAAATTTTGATTAGCTGCCTGAGTTCCTTTTTGAAGGTCCGGGTCAAAATCAGCTGTTTTCATTTGTTTTTTTAATTCAGCATATGAAATAGCCGAAAGGCGATCTAAATAGTTTGCATTTTCTTTAAATAAATTCTTTAACGTCATTTGTTTTTGAGCAGGCAGGTCAAAGGTAAAGGTTTTGAGAGAAGACGTTCCTTTCTCTCCATTTACAGATTCATATTCATCAAAGACAACGCTTAGCGTTTGCTTGCTGTAATGGACGATTTTATATGTAATCGTTAATTCAGATTTTTTCTTTTTTGACTGCTTCTTTAGCTTTTTTTCATAGTGTGCCACTTGATCTGTTACGTAAGCTTGAATAGATTGATCGATTTCTTTTTTACCAAAGGAAGGGTAGCTAATAGCATAGCCTCCGTCGGTAAGGTCTTTCACTAGCGTTTGAATTTCAACGTTTGGATAGGTTTGATCTGTTTGAATACTTGCCGTTTTTTTCTCTGTACTGTTTGCTTTGACGATATACCCTGCTGTACCAAGAAACAAAATACAGCATCCAAGCAGTGTCAAAATACGTTTGTAGCCCATGGTTTTCATGTGGTAATATTCCCCTTTTTGTATATATCTACCTAATAGACGCATGAGACCATTATTTAGTTTTACTTTTTTAAAAAAAAACCAAACTATTTTTCTACTCATTCCGTCTACCTTATAGATGTACTTCAGCAAGAGAAAATAGAAGGGTATGAAAGATGATGAAAAAACATGATGCACATCAGATGCTCGTAGCGTGCATAACCGAGCATAAAGAGGATTTTTACCGGCTTGCTTTCAGCTATGTAAAAAATCAAGAAGATGCGCTTGATATTATGCAAGAATCGATTAAAAAAGCACTCATTTCAATAGGCACTATCAAGGATATTCAATCGATTAAAAGCTGGCTTTATAAAATTGTTGTACGAACAGCAATCGATTTCCTGCGCAAGCATAAACGTTTAACGCTTATGGACGATGAAGCGCTTGAGTACTTGAGCAGCGGACGTGAAGACCAGTATGAAGATATCGATTTAAAGCAAGCAATGGATCACCTGCCGGTTAAATATAAAACCATTATTATTCTGCGGTTTTTCGAAGATTTAAAAATGGACGAAATTGCGGAAATCATTGAGGAAAATGTAAACACGGTAAAGACAAGGCTCTATAGAGGGTTGAACCTGTTGCGGATTAAGATGACGGAGGAGGACTTAGAACAATGAATGAAAAAATAGAAAAGTTAAAGAAGCAGTATCATGACATTCCTATTCCTGAGGAATTAGATGATGTTGTTGCAAAGGCACTTTCTTCACATCCTCGTAAAAAGAAATCCTATATTTGGCCGAGCGCAATTGCCGCAGCAGCGGTTATTTTTATCACAACGGTGAATGTGAGTCCAGACGCGGCAAATGCAATGGCGAAAATTCCTGTAATTGGAAAAGTGGTAGAAGTGATCACATTTGATGAACTAAAGCAAGAAGAAAAGCATTCTCGTATTGACGTGAAAACACCATCGATTTCAGGCTTGGAAAACAAAGGTCTTCAAACAAGCTTGAATGAAAAGTATATAAAAGAAAACGAGCAGCTGTATGAACAGTTTAAAAAAGAGATGAAAACATTACAAAAAGGAGAGAAAGGAAACGTGGCTGTCAGCAGCGGCTATGATATTATGACGGATACCGATGATTTGCTTGTGGTTCATCGATATGTGGAAGAATCGAGAGCTTCAACGTCGAGCGTCAATCAGTACGACACGATTGATAAAAAACATGAAGTGCTCGTCACGCTTCCAAGTTTGTTCAAAGATAAAAGCTATATAAAGGTCATTAGTGAAAATATTAAACAGCAAATGAAAGATCAAATGAAACATGAAGAAGGCAAAATCTACTGGCTGACTGAAGAAGATATGGATCCTTTTAAAGAGATTGCTGAGAATCAAAGCTTCTACATTACGAAAGATCACAAGCTTAGAATTGTATTTGATAAATATAAAGTCGCCCCAGGATATATGGGAAACGTTGAGTTTGAAATTCCAACGGACGTTATTTCAAACCTTCTGGTTGGTAAACGGTATATTCATTAAAAAACAGGTGTGAACGCTGAACGTTCACGCCTGTTTTTTTACATAAAGAAACGTTTAAATTTATTTTTATGCAAAATAAGTTGAAATATATAAGCAATCATGTATAATATTTCGTATATATTTTCATTCTTTTTGTTTATAAAGTCTTACGGGAAAATGATGTGAACGGTTGCATTTCTAGAGAGGAAGTGAAGAGGTGAAACGCACGTTAAATCAAGATACGATTAAAGATGCCATGCTGTTTAATCAGCTTGTGATGCAAGTAAGCAAAGCTCTTTGGAAGTCTACTGAAAAGGATTGGGAGCAGTGGGTTAAGCCGTACGATCTGAGCATTAATGAGCATCACATTTTGGGGATTGCTTATCAGCTGGAAATTGCATCGATGACTGACATTTCAAAGCTAGGCGTCATGCATTTATCCACAGCTTTTAAC
>NZ_JBFULJ010000084.1:0-10862 GCF_056400385.1 Priestia sp. P5_B4 | reverse complement strand
CCTTTCACTATCAAACTTTCTTGAGCAGTTTCTTAATTAGCTGAAATTCAATGAACGATTCTGCATCAGGTTTGTTATCTTATCTTACTATATTTATACAAAAAAGCCTCCTTACGCATGTAAGGAGGTGGAAAAAGGTAATTCTAAGGTCATCATGTTATGCCTACTTTCTATAAAACCACATTTTGAGAGCGTTTTCAATGTTTTTTTATATTACTTTGCTAATTTTCTTTTCATTTAATGAGGCTCCGTAAATATAACGAAGCCTCACCAAATTTCTACTCTTCTTTATCTGATGGAATCATAATTTCTCCTTCGTGCTCTTGTTTTTTCAAAAGCAGCTGGAGAATCGTTTTGGATAATTTACTAGGCTGATAGGGTTTAATCAGAAACTCACACACTCCAAGCTCTAACCCTTTGCTTCTTTCGTCTAAAGCAGATGAGATTAAAATAGGAATTTTTTCTGTCTCTGTATTTTCTTTGAGCTGTCTTAAAACATCCCAGCCGTCTAACTTATTTTCTCCTAACATAATATCTAGAACAACCACTTCAGGCTTTTGCTGATGAATAGAGTTTAATGCGTCTTCTCCATTGTTAAAATACCGAACGTGAAAGCCGCTTTCTTTTAATTCTACCTGTAAAAGCGTCGCTAAACTTTTATCATCTTCTACAATCACTACGCTTTTACGGCTATCATTCGTATTTATCATCTCTTCATCGTACTGAACTTCATATAGAAGCGGGAGAACAACCGTGAATGTTGTTCCTTTTTTCCATTCCGATTGTACAGTAATGTCTCCGCCATGAGCTTTTACAATTTCTTTTACAATTGCTAATCCTAGACCTGTTCCGCCAATTTTGCGCATATCGGAGTTATCTACTCTGTAGAATTTGGTAAACAATTGACCTAGCGCTTTGTTTGGTATACCAATCCCTTCATCTTGAATATCAATATAAACAGCGTGTTCCTTTTGATACACTTTAACTGTAACGTTCCCTCCATCGGGGGAATATTTCACTGCATTACTAATTACATTATTAAACAATTGCAGCAGCTTATCTTTATCTCCCATTACTGTAAAATGCTCTTGATCGGAAATCATATCAAATTCGTGCTTACTTGTTTGTATTTTCTGGACCTCAATCACCTGCTTAATAAGCGGCAGAATGTCTTGATACTTTTTATCGTAGGTTTGTTTCCCCGCTTCCATTCTTTGGACGTCCAGAAAATCGTTGATTAAAGATGTTAACCGCTGTGCTTCCTGATAAATAGTAGTTAAGTACTTCTTCTGTCTTTCTTCTTTTAATGTTTTGTTTAGCATAAGCTCAGTGAACCCTAATACACTTGCTAAAGGTGTGCGCAGTTCGTGACTCACAGTGCTTACAAATTCCGACTTCATCTGATCAACTTCAAATTCTTTCGTAATATCCCGATGAACGAACAATACGCCAAACATCTGACGGTTTCGATATACGTATTCGCTATAAACTTTTATAACTTTTCGCTTACCTTCCGTGTGCAGGTAATAAACAAAAGACTTTTCTACTTGCTCTCCCTTACAAATGGCTTCAACGTATTGTCTCAGCTGCTGTATATTTTCGACTTTTTGAGAAAGAGCATCTAGCCATTGATTGCAAGAGAGCTGAAGAAGTCCGCTTTGATGCTCATATTGAAACAATTCGCTAATCTTCGTATTCACTTGTAGAATCGTACCTCTTGTATCTACAAGCTGCATTCCTTCTTGAATCGAATTTAAAATATCTTGAGAAAGCAATCGGTCATGCTCAGACTCTTCGTAAATATAAATTTTTTCAAGGGCAATCGTAATTTGTTTTGCCAGTATTTCAAATGTCTGTAATTCATGTTCTGTGTATTCATCCGCGTAGCGGCTGTAAAACATATAGGCTAGCATATCTCCCTGTGAAGAGAGCACCGGTACGATAACATCATACAAATAAAACGTTTGCTGATGATATAGGCGCTCATGTTCTATACACTCTCTTTTTACTACCATACATTTTTTCGTCTTTTGCACATGATCAACGTAATTATTATGAAGATTTGCCACCATCTGTTGAACACTTGATGAAGATAGACCAAATGAAGCATGTGTCTTTTCATCGGCTAGCATAATAAACCCGTGATCAGCTTTCATCACCCGGCTCATGTTTGTGACAGCACTCGTGAGAACCTCTTGCTTGTGAAGAGAATTTGTTAGTCCATGCACAAATAAATTGCGCAATTCTAACTCCCCTTCTCGTTCCTTGGTCAATTCTAACGCGTGCTGAAGTTCATCTTGCTGACTGTGCAATTCATCTTGCTGTGCAATCAGCTCCTCATTTTGAGCCGTTAACTCCTGTTCATTATTTTGCAAAGTCGATACCATTTTGTAAAAGGCTTGAGATAGCATACCAATTTCATCTCTTCTATGTTCATCAAATGTCATAGGCATTTCTTTTCCGGCAGCAATTTCGCTTGCCGTATATGCGAGCTGACTCAGCGGCTTTACAAACTTATTTAGCAATACCCGTGTAAGCAATAATAAAATGACCACTGTAAACGCTAAAAATAAAATAAAGAGCGTTTGACTTTTCTGCATGTCACTCGACGTATCATCGTACTGTGTATTTAAGTCTTTAGTTAATTCCTTTTGGTAGTCATCAAGTTCTTTTTGCATTTGTTCTATTGATTTAGAAGCAGCCTTCCGCTCAGGACTAGAGCGGACTCCTTCAATACCTTTTTTGTCGTAAATATCTTTAAAATAAGGAAGCGTTTGATTAAAATACGTGTTTAGCATCACCGTCGCTTCATTTACAAACGTACGCTCACGTCTATCTGCGGCTAGACCTGAAAGTCGATCAAGATTTTCTTCGATAATTTTTTGCTGACTTGCAGCCTCGTTATACATATCCTCTGAATCAAATGCAATAAACCCACGAGCCTGCAAAAAAGCCTTGTTCATTGATTTATCAATTGTAGATAGCAGCTGTGCCTTTTCCCGTACTTGTGCCCTGTACTGGGCATAATCAGCTGTAATTTCTTTTTGCCGTACAACAAGTACAGTTGAACCCGCCGCAAAAGCAAGTAAAAGGATACTTGCTAAGAGGATGAACTGGATTGAGATACTTTTTCGTTTTAGTTTATTGTTCATCTAAAATTTCCTCGACACGTTCGGCTAGCAATAGGGGACTAAACGGCTTAGACATAAAATACGCAGCCCCTGCTTCTAACACTCGGCTTTGATCAGCAGCTTGATTCTTAGCTGAAAGCATCAATACTTTTGTATGGCGCTTATCTTTCATTTCTTTCAGCTGTTGAATGACTTCAAGCCCGGTGAACACGGGCATCATATAATCCAAAATAATTAAGTCAAAATCACGTTCTTTAATAAATTCCAAAGCTTCTTCACCATTTTCTGCTTCCGTCACATCATATCCTTCATCTTCAAGGGTATCTACCACTAACATACGAAGCACTTCTTCATCTTCTGCTAATAAAATTTTTGCCATTGTTATTCCTCCGCTTGTAGTCGTCCATACGTTTTTTGCAATATGAAGTAGGACGGCTTTATTCGTTCATGAAAAGTTGGATACTCCCAATTTCTCCACTTATATAAGTAAAAATCTTTTAATAAAAGTTCTCCTTTTTTCTGAGTCGGAAACGTATCTTCTACGTCATTGCTCTTCTTATTAACAGCTACGACTCCCACTTGAATCCCTTTTATTTTCTCGCTGGATTCTAATCCTTTTTTGGACCAAATATCTCCCATTATTTCTTTTTGACTCGGGTCTTTTACATTTAAAAGCGCCCAAGGAATGCGAAGTTCAGCAATTCCACTTGATTCATTTACTTTAAAATCTGCTAGCGAATCAAATGATGAAGAGGTAGGATCGCTGTTTCCTTCTTGGAGCTTCCCAGTTTCATAGGCGTCAAAAGGAATGGTTCTCTTGTTTTTCCCTTCTCCAATCGCTAACTCTTTGTTAAGGGCGAGCCTGATTGGATTAAACATGCCGTTGTCTTTCGTATCGGTTCCTTTTACGGCCGGAATCATTTGAAGCTGATGAGCATATGAAAAATAATACGTATCGTAATAGCTGTCTATCCATAAATGACTGTCTTCTTTCCCGTTTAATTCTGCTACAAAATCAATTCCTTTTGTTTTTAAGGAAGGAATTTGAGGAATCTTTGACTGTCCCTGATTGTTAATCGTGTTAAACAAGAAATAAAGCTTTTGATTTTCCAGTTCTTTTGCACTCACGTGTAGATATAGATAACCTTCATCACTTGTAATGTTCAATGCTTTTAACTTTTTAGACGGCTTGTATACGGACTTGCTGTTCAGCTTTTTCCAATCATCTGATTTACCGTCTACTTTGACTTTCAGCTTCGTTCCTGGATCAAAACTCAGCAGTCCAAAATGCTGCTCTCCCGTTTGCAAATTCGTCCAAAATGGCCTGCGGTTCGGATTGTCGTACTCCATCGTATTCCACGTTCGCTTAAACCATTCATCTTGCCATGTAAAGACCATACCGCCAGCCATTTTTTCTTCGACAATGTCTTCGTATAAGCGTGACAGAATCTTTCCTTGTTCTTGTTCCGTGTGAAAGCCTTGATCCCACCCGTATACGTTTCTATGGGTGAGTCCTCGCGAAGCCGGAATGCCAAATTCAGCAACAAGAACGGGCATATGATGAACTTCTTTCATATTTTGCAAATAGCCTGCGTAGTTATTTTTCTCTCCTCGATGATCTCGATAAGCGAGATAACGAGGTTCATAGTTTAAGAAATCAGGATAGTACGGATAAATATGATAAGAGGCAAATAAGCCCGGCTCAAATTTTTTAGTTGTGTGAATTAAATTAGGATTAACGGACACTTTATCTTCGTCTTCAGAAGGCTCATATGGATGAGTAAGCAAATCCGTCGTCACCCAGTTTGTAAAGCTCATAGGCCGCTGCCAATCATATTTATCCTGCTCATAGGAAATTGTTTTTTCCATAAGCTGAGCAAGCCAAATTTCAAAAGGGTTGCCTTTTTCGGTATAGATGTACTGCCCTTTAAAATCTTTCATTCCTTTATGTTTTTCATTTGTCGAAAGAGCTACCGTGGGATCCCATTCAACTCCTATAATCCAGCCCAAAACATAAGGAGAAACGTCTGCTGTATACGCTCCGCTTGCATGTCCCGTCCGTTTTGGCAGTGTTGCATTTCCATGAATAACGTTTACAATCCTTTTCATCTCAGCTTCAAATTCTTTTGTATTTTCCTTTGCAAAAGCATCTTGCGAATCATAGAAAACTTCTTCATTCACCCATACTCCATGAAAAAGATAAATGGGTTCTTTGGCTTTTTGATTATACTCAGCAAGCGCTTCATAAAAGGCGGGAGGATGAATGGTGTATACGCGGATTGAGTTTGCATTCATCTTTCCAATTTCTTTAAACCAGCGCAAATATTCTTCTTTTGAAATAGCAGTCTCACCGGGGAAATATCCTGGCTTACTAATGCCCATATTTACTCCTTTAATCAGCAAATCTTGCCACTTGCCATTTTGATAAACTTGCAAATAATCTTTTCCTACTTTCCCTGCTACTTTACGGTCAGCATCTTCATAGATTTCCATATTTTCATTAAAAGTAACAGAAGCAGGCTGAGATTCATTTTGCTGTTGATCTATGATCTTATTCATAAGAGGCAGATAAACAGTCCAGTAAAAAGAAGACTCATCTTCTTTTCCGATTTTCTCTGTCCATTTCTTCCACACCGGGTAAAAAGAGGTTTGATAAATGGAAGGTACTTCTCCTTGATCTGCAAAATCTCCTGCAAAGTAATAGGTATCATATTGCTCTTTATTATGATGAACGACTGCTGGTATGGACAAAGGGATACCATTTTCCTTTAGCTTGTTTTTTCCTTCAGAATCCAAGTGAAAGACAAACTGAGCCTGCACATCACTTTTTTGCTGGGGTGTAATTACGTCAAACCAATATTGATAAGCAGATTCATCCTGTAAATTTAATGTTTTATTTCCTTGTTTTGTATATCGAAACCATACTGGATTTTCTTTTAATTCTTTTTCCGTTATAATAACGAGCTTATTGGATTCATTAACGAATAATAAGCCTTTTCCTGTAAGGCTCCACTCTTTGTTGTACTGCTTTTTGTAAGCACTTTTCACCCAAGCAGGAACTTCTTCACTGCCGAATTCCTCAAAGTAGCGACCAATCCAGCCAGACCACGTAACATTGTACAATTCATACAGTTCTTTGCGAACGTCTAAAGAAGTAGGGCTTCCAAATGTATTAAACTCTCCAATCAGCGTGTTTGTACGTCCATTCAGCGCTTTCTTAACGTAGCTCACGTCTTCAGAAGTCATGCCGCCATACACCAATTGAGAGCGATCTCCTCTTTTAGCTTTTACGCCTAAATCTTCTTTGTATACACCATACGTGTCGGTGATATAAATCATATCTGCAGAGTTTGTTTTTGGCAGAGATTTAATGCTGTATGTTTTATCTCCTTTTGGGTAAAACCCTGCATAATCTTTTGAGATTTCATAAGGCTTCCCGTCTTTGCGTACTTTCGCTTGATTCAGCATCCACATTAAGCCTTGATGCTCTCGAAACGTTTGATCTKGCACTGTTTTATCAATAACAAGCATATTCAAATCAGTTGGTTTCTTTAGCTGCCAAATAAGAAATGGAGAAGCCGTTATCGCCATAACCAAAATAATGCCGCCGATTAATAACCATTTTTTCATTGTGAAACTCCTTTTCGCTGCATGTCTCCCCAGCCTTTTTTATTGGGAATAACATCCAACAATCCATGACAGCGCCATATAACAGTTAGAGGGCGATACCAAAAGGATTCAGTCAGGGAAAAGACAAATAGCTTAGCAATATCGGATACTTTTGGATATTTACGAAGGCTCCACTCTTCTAGCAAAACGGCCGCCATTGAATAAAGAGAACCATATACAACCATTAAAAGAAAAAGCAAATAAGCAAATTCTACATAAATCCCGCCTACAACTAGAGAAATAACAATAAACAAATAGCCTAACATTTCCATGACCGGTCCGATTAGTTCAATAAACACAAAATAAGGCATAGAAATCATTCCGATGCTTCCGTATTTCGGATTAAACAGCATCTCTTTATGCTTCCAAAGACTATCAAATAAACCGCGGTGCCAGCGGTTCCGCTGTCTTCGCAAATATTTGATTTCATCGGGTGCTTCTGTCCAGCATACGGGATCTGGAATATAAACAATTTGATTGTTGGTTTTTTTCTGTTTAATCAGTCGGTGCAGGCGAACAACAAGCTCCATGTCTTCGCCGACCGTGTGAGAATAACCCCCAGCTTCAATCACCCAGCGTTTAGAAAATACGCCAAATGCTCCTGACACAATAAGCAATAAATTATGGCGACTGAGACCAATGCGTCCCATAAGAAATGCACGTAAATATTCAATAATCTGCATCACAACAAGCGGCTGTGTATCAAGTCCAATCGATACGACCGCACCGTTTTCGATTTTACATCCATTTGCAATTCGAATACTTCCCCCTGAAGCAATTACTTCTCCGTCTGAATCAATAATTGGCTTCATAACTTTTAAAAAAGCATCTCTTTCTAACACTGAATCGCCATCGATCGAACAAAAATAAGGATAGTTGGATAAATTAATTCCTGCATTTAATGCATCTGATTTTCCCCCATTTTGTTTATCGACTACATATAAATAATCGTATAATTTAGAACGATATACAGCTTTTACTTCTTTCGTCTCTACTTGCTTTCTCACAACTCGATTCATTTTCACAAGAGAAAACTCCTCGATTAGCTTTTCTAACGTATCATCTGAAGATCCGTCGTTTACTACAATTACTTCATATTCCGGATATTCAATTCCAAGCAGCGAACGCACGCTTCCAATAATCCCGACAGATTCGTTATAAGCGGGAACTAATATAGATAACGGTGTTGTATAGCTAACCGCAAGCAAATCTTCATAAGGTTCTTCATCATTTAATTGATATTGCTTTCGTAGTTGAAAAGCAGAGATGATAAACATCATAAAATAAAAACAAAGCACAAAAATCATATAAGCAAATACAGCCCATCCGCAAATGGACAATAAAAGATGCCAAACACTATTCCACAACCGTAACTCCTCCTTTTTCAAGCCATTCTGCTGCCATATCTTTCGAAAACTTGTCATCAGTCGTTTTGTATACTTGAACTAAGTATTCTTTACCTGTTGGGATTTTCATCATTGACTGAGCAGCATTCGAACGCACAAGAAAATGAGAATCTTTTAGCGACTGCTCAAGAAGTGACAATMCCTTCTCATCTCTCGTTTTGCCTATTAGTTTTGTAGCCATCATTCTTTCTTGCCAAATACCTGACTGAAGATGGTTCGTGAGCTCCTCTATTCTTAATGGAAAAGATAAAGCATTAAGTGATTTCAATGAACGAATTCGCAGTTCTTCTGATGAACTTTTCATGTGCATTTTTAAGAAATCTATATACTCTAACTTATGATTGATACCGATCATATCGATAAGAGGCAGCTGAATTTCTTCTTGTAGATTTTCAAATTTATTAATAAATTGCTGAAACTGCTCACTGTTCATAGTTCCAAACAAAGAGCGGTACATAAATTCAGACAGCGGTCTAGAAGCGTTTGTCATGTACACAACAAACTCAGGGCGGTTCAGCTTAACTAAAATTTTTAAAATTTGATTTTTTTCAGCCGCTGTACTATTTTTTTTCTCATACATTTCTACTAATTGGTCTGTTAGCGTAGTTAGACCAAAATCTTCAATAGCATAAAGGGCATTCATTCTGACACTCCATCTAGAATGATGCAGCTCTTTTTTATATTTGGGTGTAAAAACCTTCTCCGCATAGAGCGTGATGTTATTTAGAATTTCATCGCCTTGTACAGCTGCAGAAAAACCGCTCAATAGTTCCTCTACACCCGCCAGCTCTATTCTATTTTTAGGCTCTAACCGATGTTCTTCATCTTTTCTGTATAAATAAATAAAAAGAGATTCTTTCATACTATCTTTATAGAATTCTACTTTTGCTCGAAAAGCGTTTAAACGCGCTTTTTGAATAAGTAAATAACTCAGAAAACAGACTAAAAGCAATAGCAATCCGCCAAATAAGACATATACCACTTGAATTGACATCGCCATTTATTTCACCTTCTTCATTAAATGACGCACGCGCGCTTCAAGCTCCATTAACTTAAATGGCTTTGTCATGTAATCGTCTGCCCCAAGTTCTAATGCTCTTTGAATATCTTGTTCGCTGTTTCTTGATGTAAGCATAATAACCGTATACTGATCGTGACGTTTATTCTGTCTTAATTTTTGCAGCACTTCTAAGCCATCCATTTTAGGCATCATTCCGTCTAAAATAACAAAGTACTGATCGCTAGAATGAATCCATTGAGACTCAAAAAATTCAATGCCATCTTTGAACACTTCTATTTTCACTTCATAGCGATCTCCTACATCAATCTTACTTAAAAGCTCTTTCAGCATTGTTCGAATGATAGAATCATCATCAATAATAGCCATACGAAGCGTTCGCTTTTTAACCAGCTTGCTTTGAGAAGAAGCTACAATTTTTTGACGTCCTGATTCCTTCGCTATATATAATGCCTCATCAGCTTGATGAAGAGCTTTTTCTAACGGCCATTCAGTGTTATGAACTTCTACAACTCCGCCGGAAAAGCTGCAATAAAACGAATTGCTTTGATGTGTGAACACTTTTTCCACAAAGAAATCCAACAGTCTATTTAATACTGTTTCTGCCTCTTTTATATTGGTTTTTGGCAGTAAAAGAATAAATTCTTCGCCTCCATATCTAAAAATGTGATCTGTTGGACGAATTTCATGCTTCATATACTCTACAAATGCTTGCAGCACACGGTCTCCCATAAGATGTCCATATCGATCATTTATTCTCTTAAAGAAATCTAAATCTAAAATCGCTAAACAAAAAGGATCTTTTAAGCGGTCGTAGCTTGATAGCTGCTGACTGTAGATTTCTTTTAAATACGTTCGGTTATAGGCTCCTGTTAATTCATCAAACATTAAATAGGAGTTAAACATCTGCTTTCGTTCAATATGGTGACCAATTCGAAGTAGACTTTCTTCCATATCGAGAGGTTTAACAAAAAAATCATCGGCCCCTAATTTAAAAGCCTTCAAACGCGTCTCTCTTTGATTATCAACGCTCATCATGACAATGGGGACGAACAGTTGCTTTGTTTTATCACGTAAAAATGAAAGAATGTCAAACCCTGTACAGTCTTTCATATGTACATCAACAACAAAACAATCCGGCTTTAATTCGTAAAAAGCCGTAATGGCTTTTTCTTTAGAGGCAGTTGCTAATACGTACCACCCTTGTTTTTCAAACTGTTCTTTTAAATACATCAGCATTGAAAGATCATCATCCACAAGTAAAACATTCGCTGTTTGTTCACTAATTTCTATCGGTTTATTTATGTCTTCTACGGATTGAATTTCATCTTGATAACAAATTTTAATAATATCTAATAAAAATGTATTCAACTCCGAGTAACCCCAGGTTTTTTTCTGATTTTTTTCAACAGCTTCCATTAACTCGCGGGAACGATCTCCTAAATAATTCAGTCCAATGGTTGCAGACGTTCCAGAAATTGAATGCAAAAAGCGGTACACTTCTTCATGAGGTATTTCTTCATTTTGATCGGTCCACTCTTGCAGCTGCTTGCGGACATTAGCTAATAATGCAATTTGATATTTATCCATCTTATACACCCTTTGTTCGATATAGTTAACAMTTACCCCATATTACTC
>NZ_JBFULJ010000083.1:0-10864 GCF_056400385.1 Priestia sp. P5_B4 | reverse complement strand
CTTTTTCTCCTATTAGTTTTATCATGAGAAGCATCACTCCTTGACTTATAAAATAGCTTATTACGTTCTGTAGAAATAAAACGAATATTAATACACGTGTGTACAAGCACACCTTTGCATAACAAATAAAATATAGTAGTTATGATGAAAGGAGTGAATCCTATAAAAAAATATTATTGCTACTACAATTCAGCAGATGACAAATATTATGTAGAAAGCGATTATTCTTTTAAAAAGCGTCCGCGCAAGAAAAAAACATGCTGTGTAACCATTAATTATTATACAAATATTGCATATGAAGGCGGACAAATTGCTATAAACGGTGGACAAAACGCATCTCAAGGTGGACAGATTGCCAAAAACGGCGGGCAAAATGCTAATCAAGAAGGACAAATCGCAGGAAAGTACGGGCGAAATAAGCTAACTGAATTTAATTTCACTAATGATAATCAAGAGTAATTCCTCCTGTTTTGCCTGTAAAACACCGAGAAGAATGTATATGCTCCCGGTGTTTTTTGTTTTTCTTCTATTTATTACTCACGGTTTCCATAACTGCAAAATAGTTATCTTCACTGTCTGAAAAGTTAAAGACTTTTCCTGAAGGCATGGATACAATTTCTCCTACCGTTACGCCTTTAGCTGTTAAATCTCCGTATAGTTCATCCACATTCTCTGTAAAAAACAGCAGCGAAGGAGTCCCGACATTTAACTCTGGCTGCATTTTTGCTATTAGCTGTTTGTTATGAAGGATAATAGTTGTTTCAACACCCGCTACCGGCGCTAGCTCAATCCACTTCATGCCTTGTTCATTATTTTGTTCAGACATAACTTGAAATCCCATTTTTTCTGTCCAAAACTTTACCGCTTGATCTTGATCGTTTACATACACCATAATTTGACCGACTTTTTTAATCATTGCTTTCACTCCTTTTTCTCATCGTTTCATCACCTTTTTACTATTTCTTCATTGCCTTTTCATTTCCTGTTTCTTATTTTTTTCCTTCCTAAATAGCGTTGTTTTATTTTGGCTACACGCTTTTTAAAGAAGTGGAATATGAATAACTAACCCATCTACTAATAAAGAAGCAAACGTATGGAAGCTCCAAATCGAGACGACAAATATATGCACAATGAAGAACGCAAAAAAAGTGCTGCTCTTGTCAAGAGCAGCACTTTTTTAAACTTGCACGCTGTTTGATTCTACTAATTCTCCATCTTCCATCCATACAACGCGGTCGCATAAATCCAGCATTCTTTGGTCATGCGTAACCATTACAGCTGATTTGCCCCTCAGCTTTACTTCATCTGCGAGCATTTGTACGACTGCTCTTCCTCGCTCTGAATCCAAGCTTGCCGTCGGCTCGTCTGCGAAGATAATTTCAGGGTTATTCATCCACGCTCTTGCAATCGCTACCCGCTGACGCTCTCCGCCGGATAGACTTTCAGGGTAGTGATGTTTTCGATGAGCAAGCCCGAGCTTTTCAAGCAAATCATCCGCTCTGTTTTTGGCGTCTTTGTCTCGATTTCCTTCTAGTTCCGTTACAAGCAGCAGCTGATCGCGAACCGTTAAATACGGAATTAAATTAGCTGCTTGAAAGATAAAGCCAATTTTCTTCAGGCGAATGCTGTTCATTTGTGATGGAGACATTTTATTAATCTCGTCTCCGTCAATAATCACACGTCCGCTAGACGGCGAAAGCAGCGCGCCTGCAATGGATAAAAAGGTACTTTTCCCGGAACCAGAAGGACCGACAATCGCCACAAGCTCTCCTGCTTTTACACGCAGCGATAGGTCATTTAACACGACTACAGTGTTTTCTCCTTCTCCAAATGACTTGCTAACACTCTCTAAAACTAATTTTTCTTCACTCATTAAACAGCCCTCCCAATCGCTTCAACCGCATCTACTTTTGCTACGCGATACAGCGACAATAATGAACTCAGTACAGAAACAGCTACAAACAGCGCCGAACAGCCGGCGATTAGCGATAAATCCAAGTAAAATGGCATCGAATCAGGCAAAATGGCAGCTACTCCGTACGTCAGTCCAATACTAATAGCGAGACTGCATAAAGTTAACACAACCACTTGAGATAAAATCGTTCGCGCTAAATAACTTGTTTTTGCTCCTATCGCTTTTAACACCCCAAACTGATTCATTTTTTGAAGCGTCATCACGTAGAAAAAAACGGCTAATACAAAAGCGCCAATGATAAACAGAAACGCGACCATCATTAAAAGCGAGCCTTGTTCTTCTTGATAGCCAGGAATTCCTTTTAACGCTTCATCTTTACTAATCACATCAATGTCCGACTTCTTTTTTTGAAGAGCATGTGCTTTTTTATCGTTCATGTTTAACACCACTGCATTAAAAGCACCTGTGCTTTCAATTGTCTTCCACTCTGTAAAATTAATATGAATAACAGGCGCGTGACTAAACGACTGATTTTTTGTAAAACCAACAATTCTAAAGTTTTTTCCTGAAGCCGTATCTTTTATCATATCACCTAGCTTTACTCCTTCTTCTTTTAGCGAAGAGTCCGCCACGGCTTCATGTTTCGCATCGTCCGTAATCATCTTCCCTTCTGTTACGTTCGGAGCTAAAAAGCCGCTTGTGCTTATGGCAAAAAACGAGGCGTCTATTTTTTTGGCTTTTCCTTCATTTATAATTGCTGTCATCATCACACCAAGCGGCTCAGCATTTTTCTTGCCGCTTAGCTGTTGAATATCTTCTGTTTTGTTTATGGATAAAACAGAGCGCGTCAGGCGTTGATCCGCTTCTTTTTGAAGCACAACGTAATTTCCTTTCATTTCTTGAACAGCTGAAGCATTGTCAGAGGAAAGCCCCTTTGCTAAGCCTGATACAAAAAGCACAAGCCATACAATTAACACCATAATCACGCCAATGAGTAAGTAGCGCAGCTTCGCATGTTTCAATTCACGTAAAGCCAAAAACATGTTTCTTTCATCTCCTTTTTTAATTCTATTTAAAGTATAAAAATAGAAAATGAATGGAAGATGAACGGCTCATTACATTTTCGGAAGATAAACGTGAAAGGTGCTGCCTTTTCCTTTTTCGCTTTCAACGTGAATGGAACCTCCGTGCATTTCGACAATTTGCTTTACAATCGCTAAGCCAAGACCGCTGCTTCCTTCCGTCCGGCTTCTTGCTTTATCTTCTTTATAAAAACGATTTAAAATATGCGGGAGGCTTTCTTTCGACATACCGATTCCCGTATCTTGAAATTCCACGTGGCAATGCGTGTCTTCCATGCCAACGCGAAGAGAGAGCGTTCCTCCTTCTTCCGTAAACTTTACGCTGTTTGTAATCAAATTTGTCCACACTTGATGAAGCAGTTTTTGATCGCCTGAAATCATCGTTGAAGGAAGATCCATTTCAATAGCCAGCTCTTTTTCACGCCAGCTCCACTCCGTCATAAACAGCACTTGCTTGATTTGAGTTGCAACATCAAACGTACTTTTTTCGATATGCTCACTTTCTTTATCAAGTGAAGCAAGCGTAAGCAGCTGTTTGCTGAGTGACGACATGCGCCGGCTTTCTTCTTCAATAATAGACAGGTACTCATTTCTCTGTTCATCTGAAAGATTAGCAGAACGGAGCGTTTTCGAAAATCCTTGAATGGACGCCAGCGGAGACTGAATTTCATGTGACACGTTGGATACAAATTCTTGGCGCATCTCTTCAAGCTGCTCTAAACTTTTAGCCATCTCGGAAAAATGTGAAGCAAGCGCGCCGATTTCGTCTCGGCGCTTTACGTACAGCTCGACGTTGTATTTTCCTTTTGCCACTTGTTTTGTCGCTTCCGTTAGCTTGACAATTGGCTTTACTAAATAACGCGTACTAATAAGTACAAATAAAATACTTAATACAATCATCAGCAGTAAAATGACCGAGAAAAAAATGCGCATTTCCCCGAACTGCAGCTGAATATCAGGGCGAATAAACAGCGCTTGCTGCTTGTTACTTTCTCCTTTTAACGGCACGCCGATGCTATTGGCTAACACATTATCAAAAAATCCCGTCACAAACACCTGTGAAGGAAAGTTTGCAATTCCGTGATACATTTTTCCGTCCAGTACTTGTTTGACAGCACTCTTTTCTAAGCGCTGATTTCTAAATTCCCGTCCGTAAAACGTCTCATGTCCGCTCCTGTCCACCACATATATTTGATAGCCCAATTTACTAATATGCTGTAAATAAGCTTGTTGATCCACGCCCCTATTGCTTTCGTAAAAGCTCGCAATGTCTTTTGCCATACGCGTAAGCTTTTGATCGTTATAAGGTTTTAAGCTGTACTGATAATAAACGTTTGCTAAAATAAACGCTAGGAGACTACTAAATACCATTACAGCAATGGTCGTCAGAACAATCCGCAAATAGAGCGTCTTCATTTTGCCCTCACCTCAAGCTTATAGCCGACGCCTCGAACCGTCGTAATGACAAAATCATCGGTATGTTCAAACCTTTCGCGCAGCCTTTTCACGTGTACATCGATTGTGCGGTTATCTCCGTTAAAATCCGCTCCCCATATCAGATGAATTAATTCTTCTCTTGTGAAAATTCTTCCTGGATAGCTCGCGAGCTGAGCTAATAATTCAAATTCTTTCATTGGAAGAATTAACAGTCGTCCGCTGCAGTGCACTTCATAGCTTTTTCGGTCGATAGAGGTGCTGTTCAGCACGATCATCTTTTCATTTACCACTTCGTATCGGCGAAGCAGTGCTTTGATTCGGAAAATCAATTCTTTTGGTTCAAACGGCTTTGTAACATAGTCATCCGTTCCTGCTAAAAAGCCTTTTTCTTTGTCTTCGAGCTGATCTTTTGCTGTTAATAAAATAATGGGAAAATCATAATAGCTGCGTATTTCTTCGCAAACTTCATATCCGTCTTTATGAGGCATCATAATATCGACAACCGCTAAATGAATGTGCTGCTTAGCAAGCAGACCCGAAGCTTCCTCGCCGTCTTTTGCTTCATGCACCATATAGCCTTCAAGCTGCAAATAGTGACGAACTAATTGCCGCATATGCTCATCGTCATCCGCCAGTAAAATGTGAATCATTTTTTCTGCCACTCCTTTTATCAACCATTTAAAATGGCGGCCTTTTGGCCGCCATCACTTATTCTTTCAGTATCTATCTGTTTACTAGTGTAACCAAACGCGGTGGTCCTATTGCGTTTTTTATTAGGATAAGGACTTATTGTGAACAGCAGATGAACGGCTTGTTACAAAATCCATTCACCGCGCGCAATCATCTCTACTTTTCCACCTACTTGAATGTGAAAAGCTTCTCCATCATAACTAGCTTTTACATAAAGCCGTGAAGGTCTTCCTATTTCGTATCCTTGTTCTACACGTATGTCAATAGCTTGCTGATTAAAATAACGGTATTTAACTAAATATGCTGCTAAACAGCCGTTGGCGCTGCCGGTTGCTGCATCTTCTGGAACGCCGTAGTAGTCGGCAAAATCTCGTACGTTTAGCTGATGATCTTGGTGATAGGTTTCCGGCGAAAAGACCATAATCGCTTTCGCTTCTGTATTTTCTATCAGTTTGAAATATTTTTCTTTGTCTACATGTATCTCTTTAGCTGCTTCTAATGATGTTAACGGGACAAGGATGACCGGCAGACCGGTGGATACTTCTTGAACGGGAAAACGCGTGTCGATATAAGCTTCATCAAGGTTTAACACATCCGCAACTTGCTTTTTATCTAACACTTTCCCAAACGTCGGCTGACCTTGTGTCATCCACAGCACATCTTTTTGTTCATCATATGTAACGGGCGTAGGACCTGCTTTATAATGAAGAATAAGTTCCTCTGTATCTTTTTCTTCTAGTTCTTCTCGGATAACATGAGCGGTGCCGAGCGTCGGATGTCCTGCAAACGGTACTTCTTCATTAGGCGTAAAAATCCGCACGTTATATTCTCCTTTTGCAGAAGAAGACGTGATAAACGTCGTTTCAGAAAAATTAATTTCTTTAGCCATTTGCTGCATCTCTTTATCTGAAAGTCCTCCTGCGTCTTTAAAAACAGCGAGCTGATTTCCCGTATATTTTCTCTGTGCAAATACATCAACAATGGAATACTGAATACTTTTCATTTATGTGTTCCTTTCTAAAGCAAATTTTCATGTATAAAATAGGTCATTACGTTTTTCTTTAAAGCCTCATATTGCTCCTTATTGGTATCCATAAACGCTTCTTCCCGACTGGATAAAATGTCTGCATAATGGAGAGGCTCACAAAATTGTTCTTGTGTAAAGTCATAGCGCTGTTCATCAAGCTGATTATAAAAATGCCATCCTTCTTTACACGGAGTTTTTAAAATATATCCTCTTTTAATATCTTGAACGACAAGAGCTGTCACGCCGCACTGTCCCTTAGAAGGATTGTCAGCTGTCCACTTTGTGCTTGAATGAATTGACCACGATTGGTACAGGGCTTTCTTTAAATGATTCATGTTCAAGGAGCTCCTTTTTCTTCAAATCTACCATATTCTTCTTTTTTATGAAAATTCCCTTTAAAAAACCAACAGCGCAAATATTCTTATTTTAAAAATAATTTAAGGAAGAATAGAAAAATACTAGAAATAATGTATAATAATAGAGTCATTTTAGATGATAGATTATAACCAATGAAAGGTGTTTTAAATGGAAGAACAAGCAGTAGATGAACTCATGTCTTTTGAAGAAGAGCATAAAGTAGTTCGAACAAATACGTCCTATTATGATTTGAAGTGGGGGAAAACAGCTAATCCAGCTAAAAACAAAACGTGGAACTGGGCAGCCTTTTTTCTGACAAGCGCTTGGTTTGCATACCGAAAAATGTATAAGCACTTTTTTATTTTAACGCTTATTGAGGTAATTTGGTTTTCCCTTTTGTGCTTTGTAGACATACCAGAGTGGTCCGATGCAATTGTGTTCGGCGGTGCTTCACTTATTACAGGGCTATGTGCCAACCGATGGTATTATAAGCACGTTAAAAACGTGTTAGCTCGAGCCGGAGCTCAGCCGGAGCAGCGGAAAGAAGCTTATCTGCAAATAAAAGGCGGCACTCACATCGGAATTGCTATTGGTTTAAGCATCTTAGCGCTTGTGATTACTTTTGGAGTCGGAGCGGGATTATCATTTTTACCAACAAAAACGAATATTAAAGATGTAGTTCGCTACGGCGACGAAGCAATTACGCTTGAAACGTACAACGATCATCCAAAATGGACCTACATCAAGCAAGAAGGCCGTCATCACGTTGTACAATTTACCGGCTACGATTATACAGAAAAAGAGCATGTACGCATTGTGTTTAACGTTTATTTGGATAAACAAATTTACGAGTGGGACAAAATTTACATCAACGGCAAAAAGTTAAATAAAAAAGATACGGAAGACTATGAATACTGGATTGAAGACAGTTCAGCATATTAAAAAGGTCAGCAAAAAAGAAAGGATGAGTGCTTGCTCTCCTTTCTTTTTTGTTTTATCTTAAAGCGTCAAAGGCAGCTTAACCGTCACCACTGTCCCGTTCTCATCACTTTCAATCGCAAGCTTACCGTTATGCTCGTTGATGATCGTTTTACAAATAGAAAGCCCTAACCCCATGCCTGTTCCATCTTTTGTTGAGAAAAACGGATTTCCTACTTTATTAATAATGGATAGCGGAATCCCAGAACCGGTATCTTGAATGTCAACAAGAGCCCAATCTTCCCATTCTTTGATAATAAGATTTACTTCCCCGCGTTTCTTTTTCTCCATTGCTTCAATGGCGTTTTTCAAAAGATTCATAAACACTTGTCTCATTTGAGCAGGATCGATTGATACAAGGGGAATGGCTCCTTCTATTCTTACGTTCATTTCGACATTATATAGCGCAGCTTCACTTTTCAAGAAAGCAACGGTATCATGAATAACTTCTACAATCGATACGATTTCTTTTTTAGGCGCTGTTGGCTGCGTGACAAGCAAGAAGTTGTTAATAAGTTCATTCATGCGGTCCAGTTCATCAAGAACAATTTTTTGAAAAGGCTCTGCCTGTTCATTTTCATTAAATAAAAATTGAATAAAGCCACGCACCGACTGCATTGGGTTTCGAATCTCATGCGCTAATCCTGCTGCTAGCTGCCMTACGAGCGCCAGTTTATCAAGCTGCAGAATTTTCTCTTCAATTTTCGGCAAAACAGCCGCTTGATTTTTATAAATAATATGAGACAAAATACCAGCCAGCCGGTTTAACCCTTGAATTTCACTTTCGCTAAACTGATAAGGATCCGGATCGACCGCACATAAGGTACCAAACATTCTCCCGTCTTCTAGCACAATCGGTGTTCCTAAATAAGAACCTACCCGGGCACCATCAATGATGGCTAAATTAGACGTTCTAACATCGCGTTTTGTATTGGGAATAACAAGGGGTTCATTACACGTAACTAAGTTGCATACCGCACGCTCTAACGGCAGCGTCAGTCCATCCTCTACAAGGCTTCCCCCTTCTTTATTAAAGGCTTTCATAACTGAAAATTGTTCGTCGAAAATCCCTACAAACAGCGTCCTGCTTCCGACTACTTCGCTAGCCATCTGCAATACATCCCAAACGGCTTTTTCATTGATGTTCCTCTCTTCCATTACCTTAGTCACCTACTATTTAAATATAGACTGTTCTATTCTCTTATTCTCATTATAAATTTTAAATGTAAAAACGTATATCAAAATTTTAAGAACTCGTTTATTTCTTCTATTTCATCATTGGGGTTAAGAATAGCCAAGACTTGATGGTCTTCCCATATGCCATTAATATTTACATTTTTTCTAGCAATTCCTTCCCTATGAAAACCTGCTTTTTCTAATACGCGCTGAGAAGGCAAATTACGTGGCATAACGCCGGCTTCAATGCGGTGAAGATGCAGCTCTTCAAACGCATAGTCAACAAGTGCTTTTACGGCTTCTGTTGCGTACCCTTTTCCATTATGATGCTGATCTAGGAAATAGCCGATAAACGCGCTTTGTAAAGATCCGCGCAGCACTTGAAAAAGACTAATGGTGCCAATCAACTTATTATTCTCTTTTTGAAAAAGACCAAAATAGTATTCTTCATCGTTTTTTCTATTCTCTTCGTGACGCTGAATTTTTTCTACTTGGCTCTCTAACGTATAAAAAGAATGCTCTCGAATCATAGAAAACTGTTCAAAAAAGCCGCGATTGTCCTTTTGCAACCGAAGGCTGTCGTGCGCATCGCTGACAGTTAACGGGCGTAAATAAATAATATKACTTTCGATCATGTTATGTCTCTCCCTCTTTTACTTCTCACAGAAAGTTATGTAAAAAGAATGCTTCATTAACATTTCCATTTTCTCACATAGTAAGCGTTTCTTACCGTAATGTAAAGAACAAAAAGCACGATTCTAACATCTTTTCTTTATCTCTTTCTGCCGCTATTTTTTATTTCTTCCCTATGTAAAAATCAAAAACCACCTGGAAACTCACCAGATGGTTTCTTATATTAAGTGGTGTGCACGCTCTGATTAACTGTGGATGGATATAAAGCCTTACGTTCCAAAACAGATTTCTTTATAGAAAAGAATGATGTGAAAAATATTTCTTCTGAGATTTTTCTTTTATTTACGTTTAACAGCAGCCGCCGAAGCCATAGCCGTAACCGCCAAAGCCACCATAAGGATAACCACCAAAGCCACCATAAGGATAACCACCGTAACCGTAGCCGCCAAAGCCATATGGTGATAACAGTGAACCTGCTACTAGCCCTCCTGCTAACCCTCCTAAAAATGGACCTCCAAAGCCAAAGCCGAATGGTCTGCCAAAGCCATAGCCAAACGGGCGTCCGAAACCAAACGGTCTGCCAAAGCCAAACGGTCTGCCAATAAACCTTTCATCTGTGTGTTGAAGTTGATGATGATCTTGAGAATACATAGTAGGAAAAAAATGCATTTCTGAATTCATAAGAGAAACCTCCGTTTTTTGTTTTTGCTTTCACCCATGAATATGCATTTACCTATTCGCTGTCTTGGGCAAATATCTTGGTTATGCTGAAAATAAGGGAAAAGAATTACGAAAAAAAGAAAATTACTAGGTTTATATGAAAATGAGCTTGATTTCTCTTTAGTACCTAATACATACAAAAAGAAGCGGATTCTGACTTAGAATGGTATAGGGAAAGTACTAACGTGTTTATTTCATAGTAAAAAATAAGAAGCCGAAGAAAAAATTCTTCGGCTTCTCCTTCATTATGTACGCAGGCTAAGGAGGAAGTGGTATTAGCCTGCTTTGTTATAACATGGGGGCTCATATATGAGATCTTGGGATGATTCATCCTATGTAGAAAGTGAAAAAAAGTACCGTGTCCATCTTATTTTCTTATCTTTTTTTATTTTCATTGAAATCGTTGGATATTTTTGGAGCATTTTTGCATTTCAGGCATATGTTAAAAATGTACTCAGAACTTGGAGGTGAAATATATGGGCTTCTATGGTGGCTGTGGTTATGGCGGTTACGGTTACGGCGGTGGCGGCTGCGGATTTGGCAGTGGCTTTGCTTTAATCATCGTATTATTCATTTTATTAATCATCATCGGCTGTGCTTGCTGGGGAGGATTTGGCGGTTGCTAATCATTAGAAATAGTGATGAACAGCTTCATTTCCGCTAATTTTTTTACCAAAAGCTAGCTTTCCACTTTATTATGAAAAAGCAGTGTCCACATAATGGGCACTGTTTTTAAATGTGCTTATCAACCAGGTCATAATAAGGCTAACTATTATAAAAAAAATAGATCTTTTTAATCTGCCGTTTCTTGTCTGCTTCTTCCCATCACCTTATTTTTCTTGTTCATAC
>NZ_JBFULJ010000082.1:0-10927 GCF_056400385.1 Priestia sp. P5_B4 | reverse complement strand
TGCTTGTTACACCGCGGTTGATTTCCGTGCAAGACTTCGCTTTCCGCGGGCGGCCGTTGAGCCTTCTCGCTGCTTACGCTCCTGCGGGTTCTCACCTGTTCCGCTTTTCYCGCAGGAGCCTTCGCCTTGCCTTCCAATCAACCGCTAGAAGCAGCTAAATAGAGTAAATTCACGTTATCATAACCATAAAAAGATCCGAACGATTCATCGTTCGGATCTTCTTTCAATTAAATAAAATACTTTTGTCCTACCCTCTTTTTATTTAGCTCACTTTATAGCGTGCGATTACTTCTTTAATTGATTCATATACAATTTCAACCATTCTTTTTAATTCTTCGTCCGTCATTGAAAGAATAGGCATCATTGTAACCACAGGACCTAGTTCTCTAATAATTAAACCTTTTTGGCGAGCCGCTAAAATAATGTCTCCCATCACTTTTTTATCTTCAAAAACAGATTTTGTTTGGCGGTCTTTCACAACTTCGATTCCTGCCATTAATCCTCTTTGTCTAATGTCTCCCACGTTAGGCAGTTCATAAAGCTTTAATAGATAACGTTTAAAAACTTTTGCCTTTTCTTTTACACTACGGATTAACTCTCTTTCTTCTATCAGTTCAATATTTCTAAGCGCTACTGCACAGGCTAATTGATTTCCCGTATACGTATGTCCATGAAAGAAGGTTTTATTTTCATCTGGATGAGCTAAAAAAGCATTAAATATCTGTTCGGTTGTTAACGTAGCAGCAAGCGGCATATACCCTCCTGTTATCCCTTTTCCTACACACATAATATCCGGTACAACATCTTCTTGCTCACATGCAAACAGCGTTCCTGTTCGTCCAAATCCAACGGCTACTTCGTCACAAATCAGCAATACCCCATACGCTTTACACAAACGCTCTACTTGTTTTAAAAAACCAGGAGGATGTGTAATAATACCCGCTGCTCCTTGCACAAGCGGTTCAATAATCAAACCGGCTACTTCTTCTCCTTTGTTCTGCAAGAGCTTCTCTAGCTGGTGAATACAGTAAGCTGAAGCTTGCTCTTCCGTTTCGAATCCTTCCATACGGTAAGTATAAGGAGAAGGTGTGGGAATTCGTTCAAACAGCAAAGGCTTAAAGATGCGATGAAATAAATCCATGCCTCCCACACTGACTGCCCCAATTGTATCTCCGTGATATGCCTCATTCAATGAGATAAATTTACTTTTGTTTTTGTACTTTACAGAGTCGAGATTTTGCCAATATTGATAGGCAATTTTCAACGCAATTTCGACAGCGGCGGAGCCTGTATCAGAGTAGAAGACTTTCGATAAGCTGTCAGGAGTAATTTCCGCTAGCTTTTTGGCTAACAAAATGGATGGAACGTTTGCGGATCCAAGCAGCGTAGAATGCGCTAATTTTTCCACTTGTATATGTAAAGCTGTATTTAATTCCGGATCATTATGTCCATGCACGTTCACCCATAGAGAAGCGTATCCATCTAAATATTTGTTTCCCTCTACATCATATAAATAGCTTCCTTCTCCTCTTTCAATAATAAGAGGATTCGATTGACGGTAAGCTTTCATTTGTGTAAACGGATGCCATACATATTCTTTATCCCATTTCTCCAGCTCAGCTTTTTGATACGGCACAGTCAAACACCTCCTGAATATGTTGAATAACACTTTTTTGCCTCATCATTTTCTCAATATATGCATCTAACTCTTCATCGATATGTGTGAATACTGGAACGGTCATTAAAGATGATATTTGAAGCAGCTTTTCAATCGTTCGAACATTATCATTATGAATGATACTGCTGTGATTAAAACGATTAAAAATGAGTCCGTTGATTTTAAGGTGATGCTCACTTGCATATGAAAAGGTAGAAAGCGCGTCGTGAATGGCTCCTAACCCCGTTGTTCCAACAGCAATAACCGGCATTTGTGCATCTATGATCAAATCTTTTGTCATATAGAATGTTGTTTCTTCCTCAATTAAAGGTACGGCAAGACCTCCCGCTCCTTCCACGAGCACTACATCAAATTTCTTTTTTAATTCATTAATGCGTTTTAAGACGATTGAAGGCTCTACTTGCTTGTTGCTCAGTGCAATAGCCAAATGAGGAGACGTCTCCGGCTTTAACTGATAAATACCCGTATCTGCTACTCCGAGCCTTGTTTCAAACCAATGAATATCCGGATAACCTCCAATTTCGTCTTGGTAGCCGGTTTGAAATGGTTTGCAAATTGTCGTTTTTATTCCTAGACGACCAAGTACTTTATACAAAATACTTGTAACCAGGGTTTTTCCAATATCTGTTCCAGTTCCTGTAATAAAATACGCTTTGCCCATTTTCTTTTTTCTCCTTTTTTTCTATGTCTTAGTTACCCTGCTTTAACCCGCTTTGATGACAAACGACTAAATTGAGGCTGCATTCGGTGAATCAGCACTGAACATAAAATACACAATAAAAGATCTCCAGGCATTGGCAAAACAGCTCCAAAAAGAAGTGTATCACTCAGTGAAAGAGGCTTTTCAATTATCCATTTCATTGCTCCGTAAAGCCAGAAGCAGCCGACTGCGTACACAATAGCTAACGTAGATAAATTAGCTGAAAAGATAGAAAAGGGTTTCTTTAAGTCATATTTTTGAATAAGATAGCCGTTCATAAATGAACCTGCAGCATAGCCAATTAAATAGCCAAACGTTGGTTTGAAGATATACCCTAAACCTCCTCCTTCTGCAAAAACCGGAACACCGATTAACCCAATACCTATGTAGCATAGCTGACTATACAAGCCTAAACGCGGACCTAACAGCGCACCGGCTAAATAAACAGGAACAATTTGAAGAGTAAACGGTATGTAGGGAATAGGAATTTTTATAAATGCACCGATCGCCGTTAAAGCTGCAAATAAGGAAACATACGCCATTGTTTTCGGTTTCATATTTACCCTCCTTTCTCTTTTCGTTGCTTTAAGTTTGCAATAATTTCTTTTTATTTGTCAACTTAATTTTATTTTAAGTTTACAAATAAATAATAAAAAAAGACGCAAAAACCTGGGCTTTTGCGTCTTTTTGATTTTTATAAAATTACTTTTTTGTTGTCTTTAAGCTGCACTTCTTGACGGCTGATAGATAAATCAACTTTCTTTTTTACACGGGCATGATAATAAGCATAAAACAGCAGCGCTAGTGGAATACCAACATACAGTGCCATTCGCTGTTCTGCATCAAATGCCATGCTTCCCAATACGATTGTATTTAATACTAATGCGATTAAAGGTAATACCGGGTAAAGAGGGACTTTAAATTTTAAATCCTCGATTTGCCCTCCTTGATTGATATATCTTTTTCTAAATGCAAGCAGTGATGCAGCAATCGTAATCCAGCCGATTTGTGCACCTAAACCCGCTGCAGAAATGAGCCATACAAATACTGTTTCTTGAGCAAAGAATCCTGAAAGTAAAGATAAAAGCGCAATGCCTAATGTTAAAAGCAGGGCATTCATCGGCACACCGCGTTTATTTACTTTCATGAAAGCTGAACTTGCCATGTTATCTTTTGACAATGAATACAGCATACGCGTTGCTGCATAAAGACCTGAGTTAGCTACAGATAACAGTGCCGTTAGGATAACAAAGTTCATAATATCTGCTGCATATGGAATACCAATTTGGTCAAATACAACAACAAATGGACTCTCAACTACGCCTGCTTTTTCAAGCGGAATCATACCCGCTAAGACAGCTACAGCTAGTACAAAAAATACAAGCGTTCTCCATACCGTTTGTTTAATTGCTCTTGGTACAGTCTTGTCTGGGTTTTCACTTTCCCCAGCCGCTACACCAATAAGCTCCGTGCCTTGGAATGAAAAATTAACTGTAATCATGGTAATCAACACGGCACTAATTCCGTGAGGAAACACGCCGTGAGCCGTATAATTAGAGAAAAGCGGTGCGCTGTCTCCATTACTTAATGGAAGAAAACCAAACATAGCAGCTCCACCAAGCACGATAAATAAAATAATAGCTAACACTTTAATGCTGGCAAACCAAAACTCCGCTTCACCAAACGCTTTAGCTGACAGTGCATTTAATGAGAATAATAAAAGTGCAAATATAGCACACCAGATCCATACAGGAGAATCAGGAAACCATCTTTGCATGAGCTGACCTGCTGACAAAAATTCTAATGCAACCGTTACAGCCCAGCCCAACCAATATAACCATCCAAAAGCGAAACCAACACCAGGGCCAATAAATTTTGTTGTATATGTCTGAAACGAACCGGAAACTGGCATTGCTACTGCAAGTTCCCCCAAGCAAAGCATTGTTAAGTACATAATGAAGCCACCTACGATAAACGAAAGGATAGCTCCAATCGCTCCTGCTTGGCTAATCGTGTATCCTGTTCCTAAAAAGAAACCGGTACCGATAACCCCGCCGAGCGAAATCATAAACAAATGTCTGCTTTTCATCGTCTTTTTTAATTCATTTGTTTGCTGTTGTCCTTCTATCATATTAACGACATTTCCTTTCAACCTATTTATTACGAGATATTACCTAGAAAAAAATTAATAAACCTTTGTTTTCTATGCATATTTACTTACATATTTATGCGGTGTTCTCAATTTAAATGAAACAGCCTTTTGTAATCTTAACATAATGCTCACTAGATTTAAAATGTTTTTCTGCAAAAGTAAAATGAATTTTTCTTGAATAGTGTAATTTTCTTTTACTGTTGATATTCATAACCGCTTTTCTTCAAATGAATAGAGGATGCAACAAGAAAAAAGCTGTGCTTTCGAAGACGAAAGCACAGCTTTTTCACACTTTTTACCAAACAAACAATCCAACAATCATAGCACTTAATAATGAAACAGCGATACCGCTCACAAGCAGTTTCCATACGTTTTTTCCAATAATCGTTGATTTACCTTCTGATAACGTAGAATTATACGTTCCATAAATCATACCCACCGTACTGAAGTTAGCAAAAGATGTTAAGAATGTTGTAGCAACTGCAATCGTATGCGGTGGAAGTGTATCTAGATTTTTCTTCAAATCCATCATCGCGACGAATTCATTTGTTGCTAGCTTGATACCCATCAGCTGAGCTACGTACATTGCATCATGCCCCGTGAGCCCTAGTAAGAATGCGAATGGACTAAAGATATAAGAGAAAATCTTTTGTACAGTCAAGCCGTCTACGATAACGCCTAAAATACCGTTAAGCGCAGATGTAAGAGCTACATATCCAATAACCATCGCTAAAATAACAATAACCATGTTCATTCCGACTAACATACTGTTTGAAATGGTAGAGAAAAAGTCTTTTTTCTCCGACTTTGGCGGTACGTAAATCATATCTTCTTCTTTTGTAACATGAACTGGATTCAATAAGCTCACTAAAATAAGCGCGTTTAAACAGTTCAGTGGAATTGCTGTAAACACGTACGTAGCGGGAACCATCGTTAAATAAGCACCGATAATAGATCCGCTAATACTGCTCATACTCATAATTCCAAACGTAAGCAAACGGTTGTCTTTTAACACAGAAAGCTGATTACGAATAACCGCTAATGCTTCCGTATTTCCTAAAAACATCATTTGAATAGCGAAAAAGCTTTCTAATTTAGGCAAACGAGAAACTTTCGAAATGACCCAGCCTACTTTATCAATAATCCACGTTAAAATACCAAAGTAAGATAAAATGTCAAAAAATGTCACGATAAAGATGATAGGCAGTAATGCACTGAAGAAAAAGTCAACCGTTTCATTTCCCATCACGGATGGGAACGCAAAAGCAATTCCATCGTTAGCACAGGAAATTAGCCAAGTAAAGAACGAAGCAATCTTATTAATAATCCATGTTCCAATTGAAGTTCCTAACATAAACCAAGTAATGAGGACTTCAACGACTAGCAGTGAAGCAATTGGACGCCACTTTATCTCTTTCTTTTTAGGAGAACATAAAAAGACGACACCCATTACGACAAAAACGCCTAATAAATTTAATAAAAAGTACATGCAAGCCACTCCCAGGTGTGTATTTGAAAAACAAAAAAGCTCTTACTTTTCATAAATTCTGACAATAACAGAAAGTATGAAAAGTAAGAGCTTTGAAAGAAGACTGTACTCATGAGAATACGCCCTTCTTTTTGCTGCTTATATCCAAACTTTCTTGTAGTCTAGTTTTTTTCGGTTACTAGGTAGAGACTATCAGACCATATTACTGATAATATACAAGATCGTAATCTTAGCTGTATTCAATTGATATGAACAAATTCTACCCTTTATTTTTTTAATAATCAACACTTTAAAAGTTTTTCCGAATAATAAAATTGGTATGAAAATTCTATTTATT
Source organism: Priestia sp. P5_B4 (assembly GCF_056400385.1). Taxonomy (NCBI): domain Bacteria; kingdom Bacillati; phylum Bacillota; class Bacilli; order Caryophanales; family Bacillaceae; genus Priestia; species Priestia sp. P5_B4. The sequence goes on along the minus strand of NZ_JBFULJ010000082.1, from coordinate 4,571 downwards.
TATCACTCCTTTTGAACTACTCATAAGAAAATCACACAAAAAAAGTRAATTTAACCGTTCTTTTAACTCGATTATTTTCCTATTTTTGAAACAAAGAAATTGATTCTTTGATGAGTATGTTTAAATATCTACTTCGCTTTTCATTTAATTCCTTAAAAATATTTCATTTTTACGACTTGAGACGTAGAAAAAAATAATCCTGCTGTTCGTTGAAATTAACCGCTTTTCAATTTACACTTTATGGTAGAAGAAAACAAATTTAATTTAGGTAGAAAGCGGGTTATAACGTGAAAAAAATATTGGCTTTTATTTTAGTAATAGGTGGTACGGCAGTCCTCTTTTCTACTGCATTTGCACCTTCCTCTTGGTCGTTAAGTTCATTCAAGACGTCCAAGTCTGAAGCGGCGTTATCAAATGATATTCAGCATATTCAAATTGACTYTCCAAGCATTAGTACAACTGTCGTGCCGCAAGATCGTCAAGATATTAAAACAAAAGTAGAAGGTAAAGGAAAAGTAGATGTAAAGCAAAATGGAGACACCCTAGTCGTCACTTATCAAAAAAGTCCTTTTCAATGGCTTTCTATTTTTTCAAATACAAAAGTGACAATCTACATTCCTAGAGATTATCACCACAACCTTGCGCTTACGGTAGGTTCTGGGGACCTTCAAGTTGCTGCACAGCCTGAGCAAGCACTTCAGCTGAAAGATGTTTCGATTAAAGTAGGTTCTGGAAATGCAAGTATTTCAAACTTGAGGAGCACCTCTCTTCGTACGGATGTCAATTCTGGAGATTTACAGCTGAGTAATGTTGAAAGCCAAACGGCTAAATTTGCTGTAGGCTCTGGGGAAATTAAAGGAACAAACTATAAAGGAAAACTTCAGGCGCGCATTGGATCTGGTGATCTCTATATGGATTTTAAAAAACTAGAAGAGGCCGTTTCTGTAGATGTAGGATCTGGAGATGCCGTGCTGGTTCTTCCGAAAAGCGCTGGTTTTAAAGTGAATGGAAAAGTAAGCAGCGGTTATATAAACAATGACTTTAAGTTAAGCAATGCAACCGTAACAGAAGATGTATTAAAAGGAAAGCATGGAAATGGAAAATATCCTATTGATGCAGCTGTTTCAAGCGGAGAATTAACGTTAAAATCAAAATAAAACGAACACGGAAGTGTTCGTTTTATTTATGGTCTCACTGCAATATACCACGCTACTCCTACGATTGATCCTATGAATACGACTCCGTAAATAATAGATAAATTCACTATACTTTTCTTTTTAGATTTGCCGTAATCTTCATCTACTTTCTTTGCAGCACTGATCGTACCTGCAAGGGCAGCAACGCCGATAATAATGACAAGAAGCAATGCTAGTTTCATTCATTCTCTCCTCCATATTTCGGTGATTGAATAAGACTGAATACCAAGATGTTATTTATTTCATTTTAAGCAGCACGATTTAATAAGAATATGAAAGCGTTATATCTTCTCTTTCTATCATAAAGCTAAATTATGTAAAATCAACCATCCAATCGTGCATTATTTTCCTCCGCCACTTTACATACATAAAAAATTCTCGAGCTTCACTGCTCAGGAATCTTCACCTAATAGAGATGGTCTTTTAAGGTTTTAAAATGACTTTAATGCAGTTATCTTGATGATCATTAAAGATTTTGTAGGCATCAGCTGCGTCTGCTAAAGCGACTTTATGAGTAATAATTTCTTTTGGATCGAATTCTCCTTGTACAATTTGATCATATAATTTCGGCATAACGGGAATGACAGGAGCTTGCCCCATTTTGAGAGTTACATTTCGAGCAAAAAAAGCTCCTAACGGAAAACTGTTATAGTTGCTTCCGTATACCCCGGTGATTTGGACGGTTCCACATTTACGAACGGCTTTTGTCGCAATTTGAATAGGTCCGAGCGTTCCACCTTGAAGTTTTAATTTTTGTTCAATATATTCAAGAGACGACTTTTTGCCATCCATATCTACACAGTCAATCACCACATCTGCTCCGCCTTTTGTGATTTCTTTTAAGTGCTCCCCCATATCTGGGTATTCTGTAAAATCAAAGGTTTCTACGGCATTCATTTTCTTTGCATGCTGCATTCGGTATGGAACATGATCTATTGCAATAACCCGTTTGGCACCTTTCATCCAAGCAAACTTTTGAGCCATTAATCCCACTGGCCCGCAGCCGAGTACGATAACGGTATCCCCTTTTTTAACATCCGCATGCTCTACACTCCAATAAGCAGTTGGAAGCACATCTGATAAAAAAAGAAGCGATTCATCTTCTAATTCGCACGATTCCGGAATGACAAATGGTGTAAAATTTCCAAACGGCACTTTTAAATATTCAGCTTGACCTCCTGGATGATTTCCAAACTTTTCGGTATAACCGAAATAGCCGCCAGAATCGTAATGTGGATTAGAATTATCACATTGGCTCGTTAAATCATCCTTACAGTACGCACACTGTCCGCACGCTACGTTAAAAGGAATAATAACTCGATCTCCTTTTTTACTTTTGTAACATCCGGTCCTGCTTCTTCCACAATCCCCATTGGTTCATGACCAATAATATAACCGTGAGGCAATGGCATGCTTCCTTGATATAAATGCAGATCAGAACCACAAATAGCCGTTGACGTTATTTTAATGACAATGTCATCTTTCTTCTCTAACTTCGCACCTTCTACTTCTGCTACTTTTACCTGATTAGGTCCTTGATACGTTACTGCTCTCATTTTCACCCTCCATTTTTACAACCTTCATATTACTTAAATTTATCTAAAGGCATGTATTCTATCCGGAGAAATCAAGGAAAATAAAAAAGCAGCGCTTACGCGTCTGCTTAAATGATTATTAAAACTGAAATATATGTTTTCCTACCAGTACATCTGCCATCTTTACAAAGCGCTTGATTTCTAATACGTCATGAACTCGAACCATTTGAACGCCTTGTGCAATCCCTGCATATACAGTAGCTGCAGTTCCTTCCATTCTTTCCGTTGGAGGAGCATCGACTATTTGTCCAATAAATCCTTTACGAGAAGTAGCAAGCAGCACAGGATAGCCCATCTTTGTCAGCTGATCTAGATGCTGAATCGCTTCTACATTATGTGCAGCCGTTTTTCCAAAGCCAACGCCTGGATCTAAAATAATCTGATCATCTCGAACTCCTGCAGCTTTTGCAATTGATATGCTTTCTTCCAAATCACTTATCATATCTGTAATCAGATTTGTATAATTGGGCTCATGGCGATTATGCATTAAAATAATAGGAACATTATAGTCAGCTGCAACTTGAGCCATTTTGGGATCAGCCTTTGCACCCCATATATCGTTAATAATATGTGCTCCTGCTTCTAGCGCATGTTTGGCCACTTCCGACTTGTATGTATCTACAGAAATCGGCACCTCTACGCGCTTAGCCACTTCAGAAATAACGGGCACAATCCGTTTAATCTCTTCTTCATCACTAATTCTTGTATACCCAGGACGAGTTGATTCTCCTCCGATATCAATGATGTCTGCTCCTTGCTTCACCATTTCCTCAGCATGAGCCACCGCTTTATCTACATCGTAGTATTTTCCGCYATCTGAAAATGAATCCGGGTTTACGTTTAAAATCCCCATAATAAGCGTACGGTCCGCATAATTCAGTTCATATTTTCTGCATTTGATGACGGATTGAGACGTTAAAGTTGACACTATCCTCAGCCCCTTCGTAATTTGCAAATTGATGTATATTTATAAATATCATGTATTTTGAGAATGTCATACCGTTCGTAATTATATCAAAAGTCGCCGGTCCTATGTGATTTTTCTTAGAGTTTCTTTCTTCTATAGTGTGAGATAAACATTAAAAGTGAATACACAGATAACATTAAAAATCTCTATCGGGCTTGTCTTCAGGGTCTTTTTTCCTTTTCTCACATCTTTTGTGAGTCTTTTTATTCAAAAAGAAAGGATTCGCATGAAAAGTGTTTAATTTATAGCAATAGTTGGGAATTTATAATTAAGTAACTTCCATTTTTATGGAATTCATTTTAAGGAGGATGACTATGACTCAACAACCGTTACAAGTCAAATTAATTCCTTATACAATTGAGTCGATTATCGACTCAACAAACGAAACGCCTAAAGGAGTAAGCTTAATTCAAGCGCCTGCTATTTGGGAACAAAGCAATCAAGGAGAAGGCATTGTAATTGCAGTTATCGACACTGGTGTTGACACAAATCATCCTGACTTAAAAGATTGTATTATCGGAGGAAGAAACTTCACTTCGGATTATGACGGAGATTCTTCTGTATTTGAAGATAATAATGGGCACGGCACTCACGTGTCTGGTACCATTGCTGCTGCGCTCAATAATGAAGGGGTAGTAGGAGTGGCACCCAAAGCAAAAATTCTAAGCTTAAAAGTACTTACCGGTGAAGGATCGGGAAATTACGAATGGATTATTGACGCTATTAACTACGCCGTCGAATGGCGCGGTCCTAACAATGAGCGAGCACGAGTTATTTCCATGTCACTCGGGGGACCACAAGACGTTCCAGAAC
>NZ_JBFULJ010000081.1:0-10929 GCF_056400385.1 Priestia sp. P5_B4 | reverse complement strand
GGTATAATGGCCGTCGCAAGCCGAGCATCTTTAACTTCGTTTTGGGTATGTTCGGCTTGGCGATATAACCACTCCTGCCGAAATTTAAAATACAAGGAGAAAAGAGTGGAGATTTTTTAAGTGATCTTCTTAAAAAATACTACTCGAACCTTGTATTTTAAATAGCCATTTTAATTTTATAGTTTTAACGAAAAAAGTACAAAAAGACCCTTGCAATTCTATCAGCGAATTGCTATTTAAATAGAGTGAGAAGAGACAAGTGCAAGAATGTTGTTATATCAACGTTTATAGAGGGTAGGGTGTTAAAAAAATTTAACACCTGTGTTAAATTTTTTTAACACCTAATTTTATCCAAATTAAAAAAAAAAAAAACTGCAAGAGTATTTTTGCAGTTAAAATAGATAAATAGGTAATTTATGTTTTCTTTTTGTTTCCCCAACTTTTATATTTCTAAGAGCTTTTGAAAATATTTGCTGCGTTGCTCTATCTATTTCATCTTTAGGTGCATTACATAAAATATTTGGATTAACAAACCAAGTTCTTGAACTACAAATTCGTCCTTCTTCAGTTGTTACTCCTGTTTCTGCTACTCCTAAGATACCTTTATCTAGTAACTCATTCATCATTTTTGATACTGAAGTTCTAGTTTTATTTAACTTGTTTGCTAAATAACTTGGCGAAGCTGCTGATGGTTTGCCTTCATCTTCAACGTTCTTCTCAACTATTACATTTGATTTGAACTCGAGAAATCTAGATATTTCAAACAAAAAAGCTTTTTCAGCTTGAGTCAGATAGCCAATTTCACATAAATAATCAATATTTCCAGTGATCATCTGCACAAACTTCACCCCATCAGTTTTTTTCTTACGTTTACCAATAAAATAATCTTCTCCAGTAGTCTTATGTAAAATCTGTAATAACATTTTTTGTTGATCTGCTGACAGACCAACCTCTGCCTGACCAATTAGTTCTTCAATCCTTGAATCTCGTATTCTTGCTTTTTTCTCTGCTTGGTCTAAAGCTTTTTTCACTTAGTATTCCTCCAATTTTCACTGGAAAGAATATAACCCCTTGTGATAGAATGTATCTATAATGAATTCAAAACAGAAGGTTAATTCCTTCCTAAATAATTTGTAAGAGAAAGTCCTCGGAGTCCTCGAAAACTTGAGGGCTTTTTCTTATGTCTAATTTTCTACCAAATCCTACATTTTTGCAAACCCTATTTGTAGAATAAGAAAGAAAACTCACCTAAAATGTAGGTGAGTTTTTTAATCTAATAATCCCTTTTCTTTAAACACTTTTCTCAAAGCTTCGTTTACCAATTCAGATTTATAACTCTTAGGAACTCGATCAATAATACTTAAAACGTCATCATCGAAATAAAACCCTCGATATACTCTTTTAGATCGGTCTTTTGGATTTTGCAGCAAAATATCAATTGCATCTACTTTGCTAGCATTAGTACTAGCTTTTAAAAAGCTAGCACTAGTACTTTCACTTTCATTTATATTACTAATACTAGCTGCTATTTCACTAGTGGTTTGCTTTTGTTCTGCTGGCACTTTACTATTTTTAGAAATAAGGGTATTGAAATCAACTTCTAAAGGTTCTGGCTCTTCCCCAACATAACGATAAATACTTTGCTTACTGTCCCATTCATACCCTAGTTTCTTAATCCTTAATTGAATGGTACGAGTACTTACATTATACTGATCAGCTAATTCTTTAATTGTAATTTCTTTCATCATAATTCCATTTAACATCTTTTTTACTAGCATCATACTAGCCTCCACTTTCGTTTTAGAATTACAGTACTAGTATTCAAATGCAAAGTAATATTTCCTGCTATAACTTCTCTTAGCTGTTACCATAAAACACGTTATAAGAATCCATAAAAAAGAGAAGATCCTATTCCTAATCTTCTCTTTTTCTATATTTCAGTTGTTCCTCTTTATAAATAAAATTCATTATTAAACAAAATACTGCTACAAGCCAACCAATAAGAGGGGAATAAATAAAAACATTTGTTAATAACAATCCTCCACAAATAGAGATCACCGACAACATTAATAAAAAAACGTTAATATCTTCATTTTTATTCATATAAAACACCTCTCTAATTAATCAACTAAGTGAAAAAATAAAAGCTTTCCATCTCTTAATAAATGTTTCCAAAGCAAAAAAGGACATTTCTTTTATGCCCTGATCCCTTGTATCAGCCCCACCTACGCTAAATACTATGACAGCCACTCATGCCATCCAACCTATCTTTATTATAAATGAAAGCGATTACAAAGTAAAGGTATTGTTTAAATATTCTGTTTATTTAATTGTTATATATTGAGTTAATCTCTATAGTTTCTAAACATATAATCTAACAATGGGATCTTTAAAGATTCCTAAACTTAGAGGAGGTGTAATTATGAAATTAAGGGGTAATTTAAATGCATTAATTGGTGTCTGGTTTATTATCGCACCTTGGGCTATCGGTTATTCAGATCAATCAGGAGCTTTATGGTCAAGTATAATTTTTGGAATTATTCAAGTTATTGTATCTTTATGGGGCTATGACAAACCCGGCTGGAATTCATGGCAAAACTGGATCTCCGCGATTACTGGTGTCTGGTTTATAATTTTCCCATTTATCTACTCATTAACAAATGGAGAGGTTTGGTCAAGCGTAGTTCTTGGTTTAATCACGATTATATTTAGTTTATGGAACTTAGGATCTAATTCCGGTTCAAAGGCTGCTGGTTAAAAATAAAACGGATAGGAATCGACTATTTGAGCAAACTACCCAAGATGCTTTGTGCGCCCTGAGGCATCAACCTATAGAGCCCAATTGTATAACATCCAAAACAGAAAAAACTATCTTCCTAACTCCAAGGTAGTTTTTCTGTTTTTACGCTGTATATGATAGACATGTGTAGTTAACATAAGGTCAATAAAGTATAGAATATTCTCAATAGGGAAGACTGCTAAAGTTCTTTAAATCATATACAATACCTGTTGTATATAAATAGCTTTATTTCTTGTTGCAGTTGCAGACTTCCTAACAAGTCTGTTTCTTTTTATTTAATAATTATAAAAATGAATAATAAATAACACCTTGAGCAAACTACCCAAGACGCCGCGAGGCATCAGCTAACATCTATATTTTACGACTAGAAAAAACTACCTTCTCCCTAACTCTAAGGTAGTTTTTTTCTGTTTTTACACTGTATAAGATATACAATCTTAGTTAACATAATGAGTGTTCTAGGTACCAAAAGAAGCATCTAGTTATTAGATGCTTCTTTCCTCTTATACAATAGTTTTACTAGAATTCAATCTATACTAGTCATAACAACTTGAGCTCCAATTAGGTTAATTTAAAATAAAGCTAGAATCATCCACAGCAACAACAACATCCTCTGTTATAATCTTTTCTATGCTTGTCATAACAATTGTGTTTTTTATTGCGTTTTTTATTATCTTTTTTAATAATTACTTTGTCTGTCTTAATAATCACTTTATCAACATAGATAACTTTTTTTCTTTTGCCATAGGACACTTAAATCACCTCCTAAATAAAAGAGATACTACATAATATGAAAAAAAATAAAATTGGTACAAGCTAAAAGTCTACTTATGGAGCATTTCTATAAAAAATGATCAAATTAGGTATCTTAAATACTATAAAATGAGTAGTACAAATACCCCCAAGTCTCTAGATTCGTTGTTTGACTTCCTTCTCGTTAGTTAAAAAAGCTACCTATGCAGTCTGCATTCTATATTGATAAGGACTTAAAGGTTGGTTTTTCTGTTTTTAAGTTGTATACGATATACAAAGGTAGTTAACATAATTTGATTTCTCGGGATCAAAAGTCCCTTCGATAATTAATTAAAGAGACTTTTGATTTTAGTAGCATACTTTTAACAGCTACTCTTCTCTCAACATAGGTAAATACACAAGCCATATTCGTTTTCCTTAGTATTAATATAGTATCCCATATAAAAAAAGGAGATGGATATTTTGGGAAGTGGCAGTAGTAGTAAAAAAAGTCGAGATTTTTGTCACCATTGTTGTTCATGCCCATGTGCGTGTATCATCAAAGGAGCAAAAGGTGCTCAAGGACCAAAAGGTGACAAAGGAGCAAAAGGTGCTCAAGGACCAAAAGGTGACAAAGGAGCAAAAGGTGCTCAAGGACCAAAAGGTGACAAAGGAGCAAAAGGTGACAAAGGAGCAAAAGGTGCTCAAGGACCAAAAGGTGACAAAGGAGCAAGAGGTGCTCAAGGACCAAAAGGTGACAAAGGAGCAAGAGGTGCTCAAGGACCAAGAGGTGCTCAAGGACCGGCAGGAATAGGTTTACCAGGACCAGCAGGACCGACGGGACCGGCAGGAGGCGTATTAGCATTTGCAGACTTTTACGCTTTAATGCCGCCTAATAATGCGGCAACAGTTGCAGCAGGTTCGGATGTCGATTTTCCGAATGATGGACCAAATAGTGGGGCACAAATTTTCCGTACAGGTGCGGATACATTTAATTTATCTGCAATTGGTGTGTATCAAGTGTTATTCCAAGTGAGCGTGGCCGAAGCGGGTCAATTGGTTTTAACTCTTAATTCGGGAGCAGGAGCTGTTGAATTAGCTTATACAGTAGTCGGTCGAGCAACAGGAACTTCTCAGATCGTGGGAATGGCTCTTGTCCGAACATCAGTCATCAATTCAATCCTTACCGTACGAAACCCTGCTAGCGAAACAACAGCACTAACCATTACACCACTTGCTGGAGGAACAGAACCTGTTTCCGCACATTTAGTTATCACAAGATTGGCATAAATGGATAAACTATAGTCCACATAAATAAAACAAAAATAATTAGAGCAAACTACTCATGATGTTACAAAACATCGTCCTAACAACAAATGTGTGTAGAGAAAACTACCTTGGTTAAAGGTAGCTTTTTCTCTTTTTAGGCTGTATATCCTATTCATCTCTAGTTAACATAATCACTCTTTCCGGAACACACCACAAAAAAGAACCCTTGTCGCAGAACGGTTCCGCCGAGGGTTCTTTTTCCGGAGTATGCAGCTTTTTATACATCCTTGATAGACCAACGTTTTTTCAGTAAGCGATTAGTGAAAGAATGAATAAAAAGTGCACCTTTTATTCATATGCAGCAACACATCAAAAATAGCCTCTAATTACAGAACATGGTAATCTACTTATGTTTCATACTTCGGATACGTATGAGCAAACCCTTATAACAAAAAAGCAACCTCGTTCATTGGCCAATGCCGAGGTTGCTTTTTTGTTGTTTTTAATAGCTCTATTTAATCTTTTCTAATTCATTTAACATCTCATCAATGAATTGACTAATCTCTACCGTATTGCTACTTGTAAAACCCTCTTTAAATGCCATTTCTACCAACGATTTTCTCTCTTTTTCAATCTCAACTATTAAAGCTTCTTTTAAAATCACTTTATGAGACTCCAATATTCCCCTCACCCATTTGCTTTTAATAGCAAAACAAATAAAGGTTGATCATTCTAAAAGCGATCAACCTTGTATTCATTTTATCTTTTTATATTCATACAAATATTTTACAGTATACAAATGTCCTTATACAACGGAATTTTATCTTAAAATCAAAACTTGTCATACAAATTTTGATTTTCATCTTCACAACTAAAAAAGTTTGTGATATACTTCACATATAAAGATATCCATGACGAACCAGAACACTCTTGAATGTAATATAAAAAGAGCTATTTCACTCCGATGCCAATAAGACTGAAATAGCTTTTTTTATGTCTTTATTGCTCCTTCTAAATCCTCATTATGATCCTTCTATTACTTATCTAGTACTTTTCCAACCCCCACTAGGAAAAATATAGTCTTTATGGAAAAAAGATGATACTATTAATTTGCAGTTATCTTTCCGTTATTTGTTATACGTGTGAACCCTGTAAAAAAGCTACCTTCTTTCTATGTAAAGCAAACGCCCATAGAGATAAGGTAGCTTTTTTTATGCTCATAAACACTCTCAAAAAAGGAGGAGAAATCTTATGTTGACTAGAGACGAACTTTTTTTATTCAACAGAGAGTTATTATCTTTACTAAACCAACACTCGACCTGTACTGATTCTACTTTAAAAGAGATACTGATAACTCAAATTGCTCTTATACTTACTGTTCTTAACTAGATTATTTGTATTATTATCTTTCAATTTCTTGATCTTGCCTTTTGTTACGTTTTTGAATCCCACCGACATGTTGAAAGAACGAAACCTGTTTTATCCTTTCAACATGCTTATCAATCCAATTCAATGCTTTTTCTTTCCAGGCTTTTAATGTCTTGTTTTCTTTTCGTAATTCATTAACCTCTTGATTCGCTTTATCAAGCTCTTCTTTTGGGACATAATTCGCTATATAATCAATATTCATTTCTGTTAAACTGTCATTCAGTTTATTTGCCTGTACAAGCTCTTTTTTCGTTTTCTCATGTTTCTGCTTCTCAATCATTAAATCATCACTGAGAGAGCTTATATGAGCTTTATATTGCGTATCTAGTTCTCTCTTAACCTCATCTTTTACATTTTCCTTTTGTTCAACTGAAAAATCACGGACAAGCTTCTGACGCATTTGTTTTTTCGCCTTCTCGACTTCGCCATCTTGATGCGCCACGTATATCTCTAATTCTTGCTTTGTCTCACTTAAATCATGCTTTAATACTTTATTCTCTTTCTTGTAGTGATCAACTTCATGACTCAATGCATGCGTGCGCTCATGCTCGGCCGCCAATGTTTCCTGCAACTCTTTTGTGAGATTCATAAGCTCATGAAAATCTGCTTCTTCCACTTTCACTTTGGAGCCCATGACACTCTTGGCCGCCTCTACTTCAAGAGGTTGGCTACATAACTCTTCAATACGTCTCTCGCTACGTATCTCAACGGGTGGTGCTGCTTTCAACTCCACTAAATTGTCCATCTGTTGAAGCTCTTTTTCCTTGTGAGCCACTAGTTGTTGCAGATGCTTTAGCTCTTTTTGACGTTCTTGTTTTTTAAACTCATGCACACTTTTATGTTGCAGCTCACTTGGCTCGCCACGCTCAATATCATACCCACGTTTGTTCATGTAGTTGTGAAAGTCATCCTGGATCCTACGAATCTTCGTTTTCCCATGAAAGTACTCTTTCGCCGCCAAGCGCCGATCATCCGTGATCGGTACAAAACCCACATGCATATGTGGCGTTGCCTCATCGTTATGGACCACGGCATATAAAATGTTCTGCTGGCCATACTTACCGGCAATATGATCCAGTGATGCTTCAAAATATTTACGCTGCTCGTCTGGCGACATCGTATGCATATACTCTGGACTGGCCGACACAAAGAACTCTGCCACTAGGACGGCATCATTCCTAATTTTTCGTTTCACACGGGTGGCCGTCATTTTCTTAATTTCTTCATGGTACTTAATTTTGTCCTCATTCACAAAGTCATAGTTGAGCATCGTTCTGTTTGAATCAATGTCTTTATTTTTACTGTTCTCGCCTTCTCGTTGGTTGTGTTTCTGGATCCCCAATATTGCGTCTTTGTGGAACTTTTGCATGCGGATAATCCCATATTTGGCCATCCCTCAATCCCCCATTTCGACCACTGTACTTGGGTCTAGCATACCACAACTTTAGATTTGGTGTAACGCACTACACCAATTTTTCATCTTCGATAAAATTGGGAGCGCGCTCTACGAGGTGGCGGTCGGAATTCCTCCCTGTGTTTGGCTTCGCCAAAATGAAAAAAGACATCCTAAAAGGATGCCCTTTTTCATGAAGACCGTGGACGCCGTCCACCACCTGTAAGGGGAACTCTTCCCCTTAACCCCATCCTAAAAACTCCCCCAACCCCCTCACTTTTTTGAGGGGGCTCCCTCGCCGGTTGGCGTCAAACAAACGAGTTTGTTTGAGTGCCAAGAGGGTTTGGGTTTGGTGAATCTATCAACTCCTTAAATTCTCGACCTGTCGGTCTTGCGATTTACCGTTGACAGATAATATAAAATACATCTTAAAAATTTATAAAAAAGTAAAAACTCTCGTTAATTATTAGGCAACTCTTTACGATCATCCGCCTCTGGTAGTTTTTCTATCCACCCTTTTTTAATCATAATTCTCCCAAAAGATGAAATCGTTTTCAAATCCCGAAAAATAGAGGCATCACAATGTCCAGCTACATCTATTCTCATACTTGTTACCATAGCTGCAGCATAATACGTAGTGGCTAAATTAAACAAAAACCCAGCATGAAACACCATTAATTTATCTGAAAAAGGAGCTATATCAGAATTTGTAATTTCACTGTCTAATAATTGGGGAGGTTTAAGGTTTTCATCCTGAAGTACAGAAGAGAAAATATTTATATTTTTATTAACTGTATGTAAACAATTATCCATAAATTTATGAATATCTTTATCCCTAATTACCTGTTTAAATCCAACGACGAGAGCTTTAGCTGCAATACTCTTTTTTAGATTAAAATAAATATTTCCTGCTTCCATTGAATTTAAAGGCCTTTTATCTCCGAATAAGTCCATAACATATCCTAACTCTGTAACTGGTTGACTCCTTTGAAATGTAGAAAAATAAGGAGATCGTTGATAAATGCCTTTGGATAAAAGAATTTCAATCGATTTATTATAAATCTCCATAGCATCAATGTTACATTGAAAATAATGATCTCGTATATCTTTTCGAGCCGACACACTAAAAGATATACTATATCCAGATAACCCGTGCATTGTCATCTCATGCATGTAGCCTAACCAAAAAACATCTGTAAATAGAGGAGGAGCATCTACATTTACATCTTTTTCAGTAAATCCTTTCGGTGGCTCTAACTTTTCAGATTTAAAAATATTTCTAAGCACTTTTAAATGCTTCTCAGCTACCCCTAGGGTAAACTCGAATAGAGAATAAATCTCAGGGTCTTTAACAGTTGCAAGCACGTATTTGTTAATACAAATAGCCATTGTATCTTGAATATATTGTGTCCATAAACTTGTAATTTCTGAGGACGTTAATCTCATTTTATTATCCAAATTTGTTACCTCCAATACTATATAAACTTATAGTATTGTGCCCAAAATTCTTAGATTTAACATGATTTTCATATTCATAACAAAGGCCGCCCACTATATATCAGTTTATAGGGCGACCTTCGGCATTTATTTAATTAGGATTTCAATGCCATGAGAATCAATCATATATTACATTTTTTCCTTCTTCACTTAGCTTTTTTAAAGATGTGAGCATATGATTTATTTCTTCATCGGAATGCCTTTCCCATGAACCTAATTCAGCTACTATTTTTAAGGGGGATTTAGATCTATAAGAACGTGTTGGGTTGCCAGGAAACTTTTTATCAGTTAAATTTGGATCATTTTCAAAATCGCCCAATGGTTCTACAATATAAATTCTCTCTTTTGAATTAGCTCTTGCTAATTCAGCACCCCATTTAGCAGCGTTTAATGTTCCAGTAAAATAGATATGGTTAGATTTTTTATCCTGATAATTGGATAAGTACAATGGTTCAAGCAGGTCTCCAATCTTCAGTTCTGCTTTAGTACCATGAAAAAACGGACCAGGATCTAAGACATTTTTCTTATCATTCATATAGCCACACCCTTTATACTTTTTGACTTGCGTATAACAGTATAAAGCTGGACATGAGTGAAAAAACAGTCTATAAATAATTTCCAAATAGAGTTATAATATAAATAGAGAGTAAGATGTTATCGGAAATAACTCATTTAAATAAAAAAAGACTGCCAGCTGGCTGGCAGTCTTTTTTTATTTCCAAAATTCCCACCACTTCTTTTTTTCTTGAGCAGCAGCAAGTTGCTTTCTTGTTTCCTGAATTTCACGTATATGACTCATGATTTGCTGATCCATACGTTCTACAAGCTTTTTATTAAATTCCATTTGTTCATGTAATTGTTTTTTTATCTCTTCAATACTTTGAGCCATATCATCAATTTTATCTTTGAACTCATGAGCTTGAACGGCCATTTGTGCAGGTTGCATGGGGGGCGTTCCTTGCCGTGCACCATAACGCTCAACTACTTCTAAAGAGGCTACTTCTTTGGTTTTTCTTTGGACTTTTACGATTTGCTTAAATAGTTGTAAAGCGTTTAAGTCATGTTTAGTGAAAGCCCGACTATCATTCTCTCCTTTAACAAATTTATAACCTGTGGCCTCCAATTGAATACACCACTTTCTTAAAGTACTATCTGACACCTCAAGTTTCTTTGCCACTTCACTAGTCCAATAAGCTGGTTCTTGGCCAAGCTTTGCATCTGACATGCCGTTCCCTCCCGTGCACGCGTATTTATATAAATAGTTATATTTCTCATCTAAAATGTCCTTTAAAGAATAACAAAGAACGCCCCCCGTGCACATCATTTTTTTACGTGCACGGGGGGCGTTCAACCCCAGTTAAGTACTGATATATCAATGTTTATACACTCTATTATTTGATTAAATCATAACCATGTTAAAACCAGATGCACGCCCCCCGTGCATGCTATTTACTTTAATTCTGAGTTATAACTTTACCCGTGCAACCCCGTTCGTTTTGGGGTGGCGTGCTGGCTAGGGGTTCGGGGACTAGTCCCCGTTTGTGTAGCTTATTTTTAGCAAAATTACTAACTATGAACGGATGCTCTGGCGGTTCGGCAGGTATAATGGCCGTCGCAAGCCGAGCATCTTTAACTTCGTTTTGGGTATGTTCGGCTTGGCGATATAACCACTCCTGCCGAAATTTAAAATACAAGGAGAAAAGAGTGGAGATTTTTTAAGTGATCTTCTTAAAAAATACTACTCGAACCTTGTATTTTAAATAGCCATTTTAATTTTATAGTTTTAACGAAAAAAGTACAAAAAGACCCT
>NZ_JBFULJ010000080.1:0-11080 GCF_056400385.1 Priestia sp. P5_B4 | reverse complement strand
GAAGACTGCTGCTCCTGCTATCACAAATACGCTAAGCACCTTTGTGATGGCTAACACTCCGATGTTCTCACCGTATGTTGTATTTGGCGGTCCGCCGATCAGCGCAGCAAGCATAGTTGCTACTCCGTCTCCTAAAATCGATCTGTGCAGCCCTGGCTTTTCAATATAGTTTCGATCCACAATCTTATTTAAGACGAGAATGTGTCCGATATGTTCTGAGAGCGTTACGACTGCTACAGGTACCATGATAAGCACAATCCCTAATGAAATGGACGGCGTGTATGTGACGAACGGCACGTAGAAGTGAGGTACTTCAATCCACTCTGCTTTCACTACCTTTGAAAAGTCTACCAATCCTTGTGTATAAGCGAAGATGTATCCGCCGATAATTCCCATCAGTACCGGAATCAGGCTGATAATGTTTTTAAAGAAGATTGAGCAAGCAACTGTTATCGCTAGTGTCACAAGCGCAACCATCAGGTAAGTTAAGCTGTAATTTCCTTTTGCATCGTTCATAGCCATGCCTACTGCTGTATTAGCCAGTCCTAAGCCTATAACCATAATAACTGGTCCTACTACAACCGGAGGAAGCAGCTTCATAATCCAATTGATTCCTGTTCCTTTTATAATCAAAGCAACAATTCCATAAACAAGTCCGGCTAAGAAACAACCAACCATCGTTTCTTCAGGTCCAAACGAAGCTTTGGCGAAAATGATTGGCGTGATGAACGCGAACGATGAACCAAGATAAGAAGGAATTTGACCTCTTGTAATGAGCAGGAAAGCAAGCGTTCCTACCCCGCTTGAAATCAAAGCAATTGCCGGGCTGAACCCGACTAGGAACGGCACTAACACCGTCGACCCAAACATTGCAAACAAATGCTGCAGACTCAATGTTAACCAATTTATTGCTTTTGGTTTATCATGTATATCAAGTACAAAATCTCGTTGTTGACTCATATGTTTTTCCTCCTATCACTATTAAAAAACCTCTTTACGCAGAGGCAAAGAGGTTTTCAGCATACAAGGAAGACGCTATACCGCAGTATAGTTTTCCTTGTATAGTGACCCCCCTTTTGCAGCCTCACGGGACTACCATTTAAAAGGGTATATAATTTATTTTTCGTAAATAGACACGTGGTCTTTTTCGTCTACTTCCATTAAATGCACCGCAATTTTTTCACTTTTAGCTGTCGGTACGTTTTTGCCAACGTAGTCTGCTCGAATCGGCAGCTCGCGGTGCCCTCTATCCACTAAGACAGCCAGCTGAATGAGTTCAGGTCGGCCGATATCAATCAGTGCATCAAGTGCTGCTCGAACCGTACGGCCCGTATATAACACATCGTCTACTAAGATGACGTTCTTATTTGCAATATTTGTCGGAATATCTGATCCTTTTACGAGAGGCTCATCATTGCTTGTCACTTTCGATAAATCATCTCGGTAAAGCGTGATGTCTAGTTCTCCGACTGGCAATGTATTTCCTTCAATTTGTGCAATTCGTTCTGCTAAACGTTTTGCGATATAAATACCTCGCGTTTTAATCCCCACTAGCACACAATTTTCGATTCCTTTATTCTTTTCAATAATCTCATGTGCAATTCGAGTTAAAGCGCGGCGAATAGCCTGTTCGTCAAGTACGGTAGCTTTTACGTTCACTGTTTTTCACCTCAAGTTGTTGACATAAAAAAATCCTCTTGCCTTGAGGCAAGAGGATTTGGTTTTAGACATATTTCTTCAAAAAGGCTATAAATATGCCTTTTCTGCACCGTTTCCTTCTCAGCCTCTCTGGACTGTTCTTAAAGGTTCTTATTAAGTTAATACAAGTATGCCATCACTTATGGCAGTTGTCAACTTCTTTTTTCAATAAGCTCTAGCATCTCATTAAACTCTTTTGGAGCCGGTGCTTCAAATTCCATATATTCATTTGTACGAGGGTGAATAAAGCCTAATACACCTGCATGAAGCGCTTGTCCGTCAATCGGAAGCGTTTTTTTCGGTCCGTACTTCGGATCCCCGGCAAGCGGAAAGCCAATATACTTCATATGAACGCGAATTTGGTGTGTTCGCCCCGTTTCTAGCTTACATTCGACTAGTGAAAAATCTTTAAAACGCTGCAATACAGTAAAGTGTGTCACTGCATCACGACTGTTTTCATCAGTTACCGTCATGCTTTGACGATCTTGCTTATCTCGGCCGATTGGCGCATCAATTGTACCGTGATCGTGCGCAATTACTCCGTGAACGATAGCTTTATAACGACGCGTCACTGTTTTAGCTACAAGCTGACTAACTAGTGATTCATGAGCTAAATCATTTTTTGCAACCATAAGTAAACCGGATGTATCTTTATCAATTCGATGAACGATACCAGGGCGCATAACGCCGTTAATACCCGATAAATCTTTACAGTGAGCCATTAGGCCGTTTACAAGCGTGCCGCTATGATGACCAGGAGCTGGATGTACAACCATGCCGCGAGGTTTATTTACAACAAGCACATCTTGATCTTCATAATAAATATCTAAATCCATTTCTTCCGCTACCACATCAAGCTCTTCTAATTCCGGCACTTCGATAATAATAGCGTCTCCTGTTTTACATTTATAGTTTCCTTTAACGGTTTTATCGTTCACTTTTGCGTGACCTTCTTTAATCCATTGCTGCACTTGTGAACGTGACCATTCTGCATTTACAGTCGAAAGTACTTTATCAATACGTTCTCCCGCTTGTTCTTCATTTATAACTGTTTCAATTACATTCATTCTTTGTGCTCCTTCTTCATTTTCCCTTCAAACAGCGTCATAATAAACATGATGATTACTCCGACGACAAGTGCCGAATCAGCTACGTTAAAAATCGGAAAATCATACGTAAAGATGTATGTATTTACGAAATCAACTACTTCTTTACGGACCACTCGATCAATAAAGTTTCCAATGGCGCCGCCTAACATTAATGCTAGCGCAATACCGAACCATTTATCTTGTTTTTTGAGCTTTTGAATATAAATTATTAAACCGACTACCACAACCACCGTAATGAGATAAAAGAACCACATCTGTCCTTGTAAAATCCCCCACGCGGCTCCTCTGTTACGATGAGAGGTAATGTAAAGAAAGTTTTCAATTACGGTGATGCTTTGTCCATAATACATTTCTTTTACAATCATCCATTTTGTTACCTGATCAATAAGTATAACAGCTAAAGCGATAAGATAATAAAACACAAACGTTTTCCTCCCGCAATAAAATCAAACGAATCCATACTAAAGCATTTTAGCACATAATTCATTTTTTTTCTCGCTTCTCACCATAAAACAAATAAATCTTCATTTGTGCGGGCCGTCGGCATTACTTTTAATTTATGAATAGACATCACTTCGCCAGTTAGTTCATCAATTCCGAACGCACCAACGTCAAGCTTTGCTAACGCGTGTTCTACATCTTTTAAATCGGCTTTAATCATTTCTATTACGTAACGTTCCTTTTCATCTATATAACCAGATTGTTCTGTAGCATATCTCAATAGGCGATCTTGTAATTCTTCTTTAATAAGAGCTAATTCCTGTCCAATGGAAAGATAATTTTCATACATTCAAACGCCTCCTGTGCTGATAAGATGAAGTATTAATGATGTTAGGTTTACCGAGTTTTCCATCGAATCTACAACACAAGTTTTTCCTAAGGCTTTAAATGCTTTATACCATTGTATTTGGGAATTTCGTACAGCAAAAAACACGCCCAAAAAGGACGTGTTTTTGTTAATTACTGCTGAACGTAGTGATTTTTTACAACATCCGCACAGCGTGTACATAAAGTCGGGTGATCTTGATCTTCGCCAACTGTTGGTGATACAACCCAGCAGCGCTCACACTTCTCACCTTCTGCTTTACTTACAACAATTGAAGCATAGCTGAATTTTTGTGCTTCAGCAGGTGCTTCACCTTCTGCTACCTCAAGATCTGAAACGATGAAGAGTTGACCTACATTTTCAGAAATAGATGCTAACAGTTCTTTCGTATCTGCTGTTGGATACAGCGTTAATTTTGCTTCTAAAGACTTACCGATTACTTTTTCATTACGAGCCTGTTCTAGCGCTTTTAATACTTCATCACGAAGCTCCATGAATGCATCCCATTTCTCTACTAATTGATCTGCTCCTTCGATTTCTTGAACCTCTGGCATATCAACTAGCTGCACGCTTTCTTCCGTTACATTTGGAATGTGAACCCATACTTCGTCTGCTGTATGAGAAAGAATTGGAGACACTAATTTCGTTAACGATAATAACGTTTCATAAAGGACCGTTTGAATGCTGCGGCGCTCTACATTATTTTCTGCTTCGATGTACAATACATCTTTTGCAAAGTCTAAGTAGAATGAACTCATATCAATTGTACAGAAATTATGCACTGCGTGATAAATGCTTGAGAATTCAAATGAATCATAAGATTTTTTCACTTTATCAATTAATTTGTTCAGCTTCACAAGCATGTAGCGGTCTACTTCACGAAGGTCTTCAACAGCTACAGCATCAGTTGTTGGATTAAAGTCCGCTAAGTTTCCTAGTAAGAAACGGAACGTGTTGCGGATTTTACGATATACTTCTGCTACTTGTTTTAAAATGTTATCAGATACACGAACATCAGCTTGGTAATCTACAGAAGCTACCCATAAACGTAAAATATCTRCACCTAGTTGTTTCATTACTTTTTCTGGAATTACAACGTTTCCTAATGACTTACTCATTTTGCGACCTTCACCGTCTAAAGCAAATCCGTGGCTAAGTACCCCTTTATAAGGTGCTTCACCCGTTACAGCTACGCTTGTAGAAAGACTTGAATTAAACCAGCCKCGGTATTGGTCAGAACCTTCTAAATACAAATCAGCCGGACGCTGTAAGTCTTCACGTTCTTCAAGAACAGCTTGATGTGAAGAACCAGAGTCAAACCATACGTCCATGATGTCTGTTTCTTTTGTGAAGCGGCCATTTGGGCTTCCTTCATGAGTAAAGCCTTCCGGAAGCAAGTCTTTTGCTTCACGCTCAAACCATACGTTTGATCCATGTTCTCTAAATAGATTTGATACGTGTTCAATTGTTTCATCCGTAATGATTGGCTCATCATTTTCAGCATAAAATACCGGAATCGGAACGCCCCATGCACGTTGACGAGAAATACACCAGTCTCCGCGGTCACGCACCATGTTATAAAGTCGCGTTTCACCCCAAGTAGGTACCCATTTTGTTTTTTCTACTGCTTTTAATAAATCTTCACGGAAATCTTTAATAGACGCAAACCACTGTGCCGTTGCACGGAAAATTGTTGGTTTCTTTGTACGCCAGTCATGTGGGTATGAGTGGGTAATGAAACTTAATTTTAACAGCGCGCCTTCTTCTTCTAGTTTGTCTGTAATCGGCTTATTCGCTTTATCATAGAATAACCCTTCAAATCCTGGTGCTTCATTCGTCATATGACCCTTACTGTCGACTGGACAAAGAACTTCCAAACCGTATTTTTGACCAACGATAAAGTCGTCTTCCCCGTGTCCCGGTGCTGTATGAACACACCCAGTACCAGCATCCGTTGTTACGTGATCGCCAAGAACAACTAATGAATCACGCTTGTAGATTGGATGCTCAGCTACTACACGCTCAAGTTCTGAACCTTTTACCGTACGAAGCGTCTTATAGTCAGCCCATTCAATTTCTTTAGCAACTGTTTCAATCAGTTCAGTTGCCACTACATATTTTGCTCCATCTGCTTCAACTACGCTGTACTGAAGCTCAGGATTGACGGCAATCCCTTGGTTAGCTGGCATTGTCCATGGTGTTGTCGTCCAAATGATGAATTTTTCATCTTGTTCAAGCACACCTTTACCATCTTTTACGTTAAATGCTACGTAAATAGAAGCTGAACGTTTGTCATAGTACTCAATTTCCGCTTCTGCTAAAGCAGATTCACTTGAAGGGGACCAGTACACTGGTTTTAACCCTTTGTAGATGTAGCCTTTTTTCGCCATGTCACCAAACACTTTGATTTGTTGCGCTTCGTACTGCGGCTGAAGCGTTACATATGGATTATCCCAATCTCCGCGTACACCTAAACGCTTGAACTGCTCACGCTGGCCGTTCACTTGTTCCCAAGCATACTGTTCGCAAAGCTTACGGAACTCAGCTACCGTCATTTCTTTGCGGTTTACTTTTTTATTTTTTGTTAAAGCAGTTTCAATTGGCAAACCGTGTGTATCCCAGCCTGGTACATAAGGTGCGCAGAAGCCTGACATCGACTTATAGCGGACGATAAAATCTTTTAAAATTTTATTTAATGCATGTCCCATGTGAATATCGCCATTCGCATATGGAGGTCCATCATGCAGGACAAATAGCGGACGGCCTTCCGTACGTTTTTGTACTTTTTCATAAATATTCATTTCAGCCCACTGTTCTTGCATTTTAGGCTCGCGGTTTGGTAAATTTCCACGCATTGGAAATTCAGTTTTTGGCATCAATAATGTATCTTTATATTCCATGTTTTACCCTCCAAAAAAAACGTAAATTTCATATCTTTTTGTACCATAACAAAAAGACCTCCTCATCCCAAAAAGGGACGAGAAGGCCTCCCGCGGTACCACCCTAGTAGATTTGCTGCACGCAAATCCTCTTTGCATTCGTAACGTGAATAAACCGCCACTGCTTACTATCATCAGTTCAGCAATGGTACTCTAGGGTGATTTTCACTTTTTTGTTTGTTATCGAGCTCACACCATCCTCGATTCGCTTTGACAAACTAAAAAAGCTACTGTCCCTGTCTCCGTACTGTTTGATATGAAATTTCATCTGTTACCAAATTATATGACAACAAAACGTGAGAAGTCAAGATGATGTCTTGACTAGTCAATTTTTTCTTCTAGCGCTGGCATCTCATAATCCATCAACTGATCCCAGTCGTCGCTGTTTAACATTTCAAGCTGTGCTTCGATTAACATTTTGAAACGAGTTCTAAATACTTTAGACTGCTTTTTCGTCTCCTCAATGTCCATCGCAATTTTACGAGACTTAGACAATGCTTCATTAATAATACGGTCCGCATTTTTTTCTGCTTCTTTTATAATGAGCTTCGCTTCTTTTTCAGCGTTTCGCTTCACATCTTCCGCTGCTTCTTGAGCAATTAAAATTGATTTATTTAACGTTTCTTCGATGTTAGTAAAATGTCCAAGACGATCTGTTAATTCAGATACTCTTCCTTCTAACTCCTTTTTATCACGCATGACTAGCTCATAGTCTTTAATTACTTGGTCAAGAAACTCATTTACTTCATCTTCATCATATCCGCGAAACCCGCGATTAAACTCTTTGTTATGAATATCCAAAGGGGTTAAAGGCATCTAGGCCACCTCCGTGTTGTCTCATTACATCATTAGTAATGGTTTATTCGACATATTTTTAAAATTTCCTGCTAGTAGATTTCTTTATTTCTGCTTTCCTACAACAATTCGCCATTTTTCTTTTTTAGTTTTTCCTTCAAGTGAAACGATACGACTTCTGCCGTGACCACGAAGCGACAAAATATCACCTTCATGACATTCAAAAGAAGGCTGTTCAATGACTTTAAAATTTACTTTTACCGCTCCATTTGCAATAAACGGCTGGACTTTTTGTCTTGATAAATTGTGAATGGTCGACAGCAAAACATCAAGCCTCATTGAAGAAACTGTATAAACGTGTTCAATCAGCTCTTCTTTTACCACATGCAGCTGCTCTCTTTGAATAGAAGAAAGTGAAACTTTGGCTTTTCCAATTGATGTTAAATTCATCTCAATATAAGAAGAAATTTCCTCTGCAGCTACAAGCTGAATATCGTCTCCCGCGACCAAAATATCTCCAAATTTTGAACGGCGCAGTCCTAAGGACATCGCCGACCCAAGAACTTGAGGATGTTCAATCGTCACAAACTTTTTAGGATAATTGAGCTCGTACATATGCAACTGAAAATCTTCGCTTTGAGGTACATAGTAATCCGGATATAGCAGCGCGCGCTTGCGTTCAGCAAACGGTTGTCCACCATCAAATAAAACTTGAACCTCTCCTTCAGTCCCGACAATAGCTGTCACAATCTGCTGCTCTCTTGGATCTAAAAAGTCCGTTAATTTTGGGCTGTATTGATGTAAGACATCCTCTTTCCACTGAAGAACCTGGTCAATAAATCCATGTTCTTCTTGCCTAAAATGTTCATAAATAGACATATTATTACTCCTACTATTGGTATGTAAAAAAGGAATCCAGCGATTCCTTTTTAAATAAATCCAACCATACTGTGAAGTGAACGTACACCTGCTTGTGCAAATCGTAGTAAAAAGATTGCAACAAGAGGTGAAATATCAATCATGCCAATAGGCGGAATGATTTTACGAAAAGGCTCTAAGTAAGGCTCACAAATGCTGCCAAGCAGCTGACCAAACTTAGACGCCCTTACATCGGGTACCCAAGACATCAAAATGTAAATAATCAGTGCCCATGAGTAAAGACCAATCAATTGTCCAAGAATCCCAAAAACGATGTCCAAAAACTACCACCTCTTTACGTTTGTTGTATCGTGTTCTCCCATCATATCTGAAATGCTTCCGCTTACGTCTACATTATCAGGTGTACATAAAAAGATGTCGGTTCCAATTTTTTGAATGTCCCCGCCTAAAGCATAAACTGTACCACTTAAAAAGTCGACAATTCTCACTGCTTGATCTCGTTGAATGCGCTGTAAATTCACAACTACGACTTTACGATTTTTTAAATGATCCGTAATTTCTTGTGCTTCGGCATAGACGCGAGGTTCGCAAAGCATCATTTTTGATGATTTTTGAACGCTTTGCAAGCTAATCACATTTTGCTGCTGATTCGGCTGCTGACTAGCTTTCGCTGCTGGTCTCGACTGCTGTACGGGCTCTTCTACCGACTCTTCTTGTTCGTAATGTTCTTCTACATATTCAGTATCGTCATCAAGAGCAAAAAAACTTCTAAAGCGATTTTTCATACTCATCTTGAATTACACCTCCTTAACGTTCATTCCCAACTAACGTGGTTCCTAGTCGAATGAATGTTGCTCCTTCTTCAATTGCAATTGCATAATCGTTTGACATTCCCATTGATAGCTCTGTACACGGTGCATATGGCAAGTTTAGTTCTTGTATGCGACTCTGCAATTTTTTTAGACCTTGAAAACAGCTGCGAAGCGTAGACTCGTCATCTGTGTGAGGAGCCATGGTCATCAATCCGACCACTTGAATATTTGTAAATTCTTCAAGGGATTTAATAAATGGAATTACGTCTTCTACAGCAAGGCCATGCTTGGATTGTTCTTCGGCAACATTAACTTGTACAAAACATTTTATACGATGCCCTGCACGTTTATCAATTTCTTTTGCTAAAGATACTCGGTCTAGTGAATGAATATAGTCAACTTTATCAATCACATTTTTTACTTTTCTTGTTTGTAAGCTTCCGATAAAATGCCAGGTCGCTTTCTCACCGATTGATTCATACTTTTCTAGAAGACCTTCATCCCTGTTTTCTCCAAGATGTAAAATGCCTGCATCCACTGCTTCTGCTGCTCGTTTTGTGGAAACGTATTTTGTTACAGCAATCAGCTCTACATCTTCTCGATTTCGATTAACTTTTTTACACGCTTCAGCAATTGTTTGTTGAACTGCTTCTAGATTTTCACTTACGCTAGCTGTCACTATGTAATTACTCCTCCTTAAAGCCTATGAAGTTAAACATGCGTCCTGTTTTCCCTTGGTCGCGGCGATGTGAGAAGAACAGGTCATCTTCACAGCTTGTACAATACGACGATGTTAAAATTCGTTCCGGCAATACGCCTGCGTTTTGAATCAGCAGCTTATTGACTTTTTTTAAATTAAGCGCGTATTGTCCAGGGCTTACTTCTTGATATCCATTTTGGCCAACTACTTCGTTTACTTGTGTAATGACGCGGTTATCGACAACATAACAGCAATCTTCAATCGAAGGGCCAATCGCCACGTAAATATCTTCAACCGGAACATTTTCTTGCTCTACCCAACGTCGAATCATATTTCCTGCAATATCTTTCACTGTTCCCTTCCACCCGGCATGAGCTAGACCAACTAAATGGTGATCAGGCGCATAGAAGTACAGCGGAACACAATCTGCATAACATAAAGCTAACAAAATATCAGATTCATTTGTATAAATGCCATCCGTTGCTTTTATGCCCTCTTCATACTTGTAGAGTCCTTTTGCACAGTCGGCTTTTGTTACTTTTTGAACAGTTGCTTCATGTACTTGTTCAGCACATACAAAGCTTTCAAAAGACATGTCTAGTTCGGCTGCTAAAATTTTTCTATTTGTAATAACATCTTCTACGTTATCGTTTACGTGAAGCCCTAGGTTAAAAGAAGCAAATGGAGGTTTACTCACGCCACCATTTTTTGTGGTGAAACCAGCAACAAGCATATCATTCTTTTCTACCCAAGGGCTCAGCCACATAAATGACTCGTGATGGCTTTTTTTTAATGGCTCAGGATTCATGTATGTGACACATCCCTTGTTTCATTTCTTCTCACATATTGTACCACAGATTGCTAGGTGCTGTTGACAAAAAACTAATTCTCTTCAGGCTGAAATGCGTCTTTATAACGTACTAAAATGACATCAGAACCAATTTTCACAATATTTTTCCACGGAATCACAATTTCATCATCTTTTCCAAAGAAGCCCAATACACGAGAGCCTCCGATAATGACGGCCTGTATTTTTCCCGTTGTTAAGTCAATATCAATATCCCCTACATTTCCAAGTTTTTTGCCATCAGCTACATTCACTACATCTTTCAGCTGGAATTCTGAAATCTTTAACATGCTCTCTCCTCCTATAGCCAACTTTATTCCTTAGCCTATATATATTTTCAAATTTTGATTTCATGAAGGAAAAGCTTATTTTTTCTCTGCCATTCTCGTTCTATAGGCATTTTGTCCACTAATTACACAGCTTTTCATCAAGAGACATTCTCAACGAGTAGCTAGAAGTCCTCACAGCAATAGGA
>NZ_JBFULJ010000079.1:0-11162 GCF_056400385.1 Priestia sp. P5_B4 | reverse complement strand
CCCTTAATGCCTTTGCCACCTGGAAAGTTATCAGCGTTAAAATACTTAGCATTTTTAATTATAAACATGCTTTTTTCTTGAGGAGAAGAAAACTGCAGGTAACCCCATGTATAACCAGCTTTAGCTTTGTTATAACTAATACCAATGCTTTCACATTCGCTAGCAATTTGGTCATCTATATGATTACCTTTCACCCATGCGTAAGCATCACTTATTCTCATGGTATTGCGCTTATCATTTCTCTCATGAATGTAGTTCTTATATCCATGTAAAATACCATCAACGATTTTTTTATTGACTTCGACAGAAAAACTATATGCTTTCACTAAATCCCCTCTTTTCTATTTTTATCACCTTTTACTAATTATATACTAATTAAAATAATTTTAAAGAAAAAATGATAAAACCAAGAAATTTTTAAAGTTTAAAAGCATTTTTTTCAATTAATTTAATTCTTTATGTGGATGCTCTTCATAATACTGAGCACGTTTATCCCAAGTCGACTGGAACTGCTTAATACGTGCTTCCTCTTCCACATTTTTCGGAAACGCATTGATAAATAGCATATAGGAAATCACACTAAACATTAACATTGCTCCACAGCCTAATAATATCGTTTGGAAAATACGATTCTTAAAAACGTTGTTAAATAGTCGCATGTTCTATATCACTCCTATGTTTAATTGTCGTCTAAATGACACCAGTCGCCGATTCTACAACGTGTTAATCCTATGTCATATATACAACCTATTGACCCATTAGGACATCGTAGAAATCGTTTAAACCGTGATGTTCAACTACTAAAGTGCCACGTTTTAAACTCATATGATTAACCACGTTGGTAAGTGCTTTATGTAAATACGCCTTAAAGTTACGAATCCCCTGCTTATTCTTTATTTCTGACAAAACTCTGTTAAATACTCCTTTATCTACGCCTAGTTTTTTAAATTCGATATATGCGTCATTTATTATTTTCTCTTGTTGAACGTTATCGTTGTTAACACATTCTTTAATTAAGGGTTTATGTTTACCGTTTTGTGTTTCTTTAGAAACACTATTTTGATGTTCAGAAGCCTGTTCTGTAGGGTGTTCTTCATTTTCAATTTGTGTTGGCTCTTCACATTGTTGTTCAATGATATAAATGTTTGCTGATTGTTGTTCGTTTTTGCGTTTTGCTTTATGAACGGATAATAAGCCTAATTTGTTCATTAATGAGAAAAATCTTCTTACAGATGATAATGAAATTTTCATTTTGAAACGCTGTTCAAAAATTGTCTGAAATGTGCTGTATGCAATTGAAAATACACCGTTGCCCTTTTTTGCTAAATCTGAAATAAGATACACACAACGGATTTGTAAATCGCTGTATTCCCAAACTTCTTTTACTTTGCTGATGAATTTATTTGCTTCATATTTCAACTTGGAATATTTGCTTAAATCTTCTGCTTTACCGTTTAATAACATTGTTCCTGCTCCTTTTCATTACAAAGGAACATATGCTAAAATAGCAGTACGAGTCCTTTGTGGATTTGTCCGAAACGAGTAGCAGGATTGCCGTCCTATGACCTACTCGTTTTTATTTTGTAAACTTTTTCATACTAACACATGCTTAATTGCTTCTAAACTACTTTTTTCTTTTGTTAGAACGTTTCCGTTGAATTACATTTTCGCTTCCGAAAAACCCATGACTTTGATGTTTTTCTTGTATGGTAGAATCAGCTAAATGACTGTAAATTAATACTGTACGCAAATCTGCATGCCCAAGAATTTTCCTTAGTGATTCAACATCTCCTGATGACCGTAAGTATTCCGTTGCTACCGAATGACGAATTAAATGTAAATAAAATCGCTTTTTAATCCCTGCTTCCTTCGCCCATTTTTTCAAATCACGCAATATGTTATTTTTGTTGAGCATACGACCACTTAGTGACAAGAAAACAAGGTTGTCCGTTTCTCCTTCAAACGCTTCATTTTCATCTAACAATTGACTCAACAAACGATACGTTTTATTGCTTAAAGGAACGATACGGCTTTTACGTGATTTCGCATTTACCGAACGAATCAATATTGTTTTATTCACATGGTCAATGTCATTTGGTGACAATAGCAATGCTTCGGTAATGCGCAACATTCCATCAATCAGTACATGCAACAGAACGGTATCTCTAAAGTATTTAAAAGATTTATTTGAATAGAATTTAGCCACTTTCAACAAATTGTTTAACTCACTCCGTGTTAAAATATCAATTTCTTTGCTGTTCTGCTTGAAACCCTCCCAGCTATCGAATGGGTTCTGTTGAATAATCTTTTTTCTTACGCACCAATTAATGAAAGTTTTTAGAGACCGTATTCGAGTAGCAATTGAAGCATCTGCTAACCCAATTGTTTTAACACGCTCAGGAACGTTATTGTTATTTTCAAATTTTACATATTCGTGTTTTAACCAATACACATAATCGCTTATAAATTCTGTTGTAATATGCGTCACATGCAAAATTTTTTCGCTTCGTGTTTTATGAAATACCTCTAAGTTTTTAAATAATGCCACGAATTTATTTAAAGATGGAGGACGTAAATTCTGTTTCGATTTAAACTCAAGGAACTTCTCAAATACTATTTTTGCGGAATCTTTTTTTAAAATCTTTTCATCTTTTCGTTTATGAGGTTGCCGTTTATTCACTCGTGGTTTTTCGTCGAAGTAGTTAAATGAAGTCACAAAAAAACACCTCGCTCATTCTGGAATTAGAATGTACGAAGTGTTTTCGTCAAAGATTGATTGAATCACTACGAAGGTTTTGCTGTTAGTAAAAACAGCACCAACGCAACAAATTCAATGGTATGAGCGATGAGGGATTCGAACCCCCGACCCCATCCCTGTCAAGGATGTATTCTCCCACTGAACTAATCGCTCGTGATATGTATTGACTATATTATAGAAAGAGTTATCCAATTTTGTCAACTATTTTTCCGCAGTTTCCAAGTTGGAAGGATCCTCTTTATTTTTGATAAAATAAAAACATGCCATAAAGGAGCGTGACGGGATGAAAGTACCAACTTTAAAAATTGACAGCCGTGTATTTCAAGGATTCGCTTCCAAAGAGACAATCGAAAAAGAGCTGTTACATGAACGTTCTGCTAAAGACAGAGAGAAATGATTTACTAAGAGGTGCATTTGATGAATATTAATTATTATTTTAGTCGGTTTTTAGCTAAGAAACCGGATAGCCCAACGTATGAAAGCTTAGCTGCTTTACAGAACAAACACATGCTTCATGTTCCTTTTGAGAACTTAGATGTTCTGTCTCAAACCCCTATCATAATTGATTTAGAACGAATTTTTCAAAAAGTAATCGTAAATTTGCGGGGAGGATTTTGCTACGAATTAAACGGTCTATTTGGCTGGCTGTTAAAAGAAAGCGAATATGAAGTCTCTTACGTTTCAGCTACCGTCAAAAAACCCGACGGCACGTGGACCATTGAAGGAAGTCACGCTACAAACCTTGTGACGATTGAAAATCAGCCTTACATCGTAGACGTTGGATTTGGAGATTCTGTGCGCAAGCCAATGCCTTTAAATGGCGAAGTAGTAATAGATGTAAGCGGCTCTTATCGTATGACAAACGTTGCTGAGCATATGTATGATTTGCAGCGATGGGAAGATGATGTATGGAAAACGCTGTACCGTGTGTCTACGCTTCCTAAGAAACTGACTGACTTTACTCCCATGTGTGAGTTCAATCAAACGTCAGCGGATTCTCCGTTTGTACACAAACGTCTTGTTACGATCGCAACCCCTACAGGGCGCATTACCCTCTCTGGTGAAACGCTAACTGTAACAGATGGCGAAAAAAAGACGAAAAGGAACGTTTCAGAAGAAGAAATACCTGATATTTTACAAAATCATTTTTATATTATTAAAGGATTTTATTAATATCTCCTTACACAGAAAACCGGCCTCTTATGGGGCCGGTTTTTGTACAGGAGTAATCATCCTGTTTTCTACAGGCGACTTTAAAATAATTGAGGTATTCACATTTCCATAAGGAATCAGTTCATCCACTAGCATTCTAAGTCCATCCATTCCAGACACGGCTGCTTTGATAAAGTAAGAAACCGGCCCCGTTACGCGATGACATTCAAGCACGTCTTCATTTTGCTCAATAAAGTCTTCAAATTCCTCCGGTTTTCTTTTTAATTCGCTTACTTGAATAAACAGCTGTGTATCTCTTCCTAAAGCTTTCGGAGACACCGTAGCGCTAAAACGCTGGATCACTCCTCGTTCCTGAAGACGCTGCAGTCTTTCTGATACGCTTGGACGGCTAAGAGCCAGCTTTTTTGATAAATCACTAATCGTCATACGTCCGTCCCTTTGCAAAATAGACAATAGTTGTGCATCGATTTGATCCATCCAAACCTTTCCTTTCAAAATGAATATAATAAATAAAATCTTTATTCAAGTTGATAAAAGAACAAGTATTATTTCCTTCATTTATACATGTGTTTTCTTTATTTAATATCCTATCATTAAAGTAGATAATTGAAAATGAAAATTCCGAAAAAACAAACAAAGGGGTTTATTTATGAAAAAAGTTTTATGGATTATTCTTGGATGTACGATTGCAAGTATTGGTGTTCTTATCTTGCGGCACTCTCACGTAGTGACKGGGGGAACAGCTGGTCTGTCTCTTAGCTTGTCATATGCCCTTCCCTTATCGTTTGCGGTAATCTTTTTTCTCATTAATATTCCTTTTTATCTCTTTTCCTTCTTTCAAATGGGATGGAAATTTACCGCCACAACTATAGGATCAGTGTCTTTGCTATCGCTTCTCACTTCACTCGATCACTTGCTTCCTTCTTTTACACTTCCCAGCCTGATGGGTGCTGTTACGGGCGGACTAATTGCCGGCCTTGGCTTATCCATTTTATTTATGAACGGAGCTTCTCTCGGCGGTGCTAATATTCTAGCGTTATTCGCACAGCGAAAATTTGGCTGGGATCCTGGAAAAGTGAATTTTTCATTTGATTTCCTTGTCGTGCTGTCGAGCATGTATTCAATTGGAATTTCAAAAGGAATTTTCTCTGTTATATCCATTGCGATTACAGGTTTTGTCATCAGCTACTTCAAGCAAAAAATTGCTTTACACAATCAACCGACATCCGCTTCTGTCACACAGCCTTTAGATAATGCGCTTTCTAAATAAAAACCACGATTTAGCTGTGGCTAAATCGTGGTTTTTATTTACATTTTTTCTACTTTTATAAAATCAAATTGGGCTTCATACCCTTCTCCTTGAGGACTACAAGCATAAATACCAACTTGAACAGGTTCTTTGGTTGAGTTCAATAAGTGAGCGAGTCGGAGCTGAGTCCAAGAATCTCCATCACTTGAATAATAAACGGTGTAATCATCGTTTTTGCGCTGAATTTTAAAATAAAGCGCTGATTTGTTTTGAGTAAAATTTTGACTGGACCAATCTGAGAAGCCCTGGTTGGTTACGACTGCTCCTAATTGGTTAGGACCATCGGGATTGTATTCAACTGACGTTTTGATCCACGTATCTTTTGATACACGAATCATGAGACCTGCTTGATCGTAGCGATTAACTGGATATGTATGCACCTTTGTCATGATTTCAAAGTCGCCTTCTACTTCACGGTAAAGAAAGTGTCCATTGTCCGCTTCAAAGCCATAATGAGTACGCTGCCAAAAATCCGTTTTAGCGTCTGTTTTAATCACTAATCGATTCGTTTCTGTATCAATTTGAAATTGAGCTGGTGGACAATACCAAGAAACGTCTGAACCTAATTTTCCTTCTGAAAAGTTTGTGAAAAATACTAGTTGATTACTCACTCTCTGTCATTCCCTTCTTAGAAGCTATTATTCTTCTATTTCCATTTTGCCATAATTTAACGAATAAATAAAATATTTTGATTATTTTTCTTACAAATTCTTTTCTTTCATAAAAAAATAAGACTCTTTTACATAGAGTAAAAGAGTCTTATTTTTAAATTAATGCATTTAGAATAAGTGCTCCTGCAAAAGCAATAAAGGATAGAAGCGTTTCCAGAACGGTCCATGTTTTGAACGTTTCTTTCACTGTTAATCCTAAATACTCCTTCACCATCCAGAAGCCAGCATCATTAACGTGAGAGAACATTAGTGAACCCGCACCCGTAACGATAACAAGCAGTTCTAAGTTAACACCGGACATATGCTCAATGATTGGTGAGACAATACCAGCCGCTGTTGTTAACGCAACTGTTGCTGAACCTGTAGCAATACGGATTAATCCAGCAATTAAAAATGCAAGTACAAGTGGTGATAGAGATAGATGTTCAGACATTTGACCAATCGTTGTACCTACTCCGCTATCGATTAATACTTGTTTGAAGCCGCCCCCTGCACCAATAATTAAGACAATAGATCCTACAGGAAGCAAACATTCTTCCGTTAGTTTTTTAATCACATCTTTTGTCATACCTTGACGTTTTCCAAGCAGGTAAAACGCTGCAAAACAAGCAATTAAAAGTGCAATTAATGGACTTCCTATTAATTCTACAAACTTCACTACGCCGCTTGGCAATCCGTTAATAACAGGTGCTATAGCTGCTAAGACCATTAATAGAACGGGCAGTAAAATGACAAAAAATGAAACGCCTGTACCAGGAAGATCTTTTGATGTTGTCGTAATACGAATTAGATCAGGTTCTCCTTCTGGAATCACTCGTTTGTGAACCCATTTTGCAAAAACCGGTCCAGCGATAACTGCAGCTGGAATTGAAATGATTAATGCATATAAAAGCACTTTCCCCGTATTTGCTCCGTAAATACTAATAGCTGCCATCGCACCTGGATGAGGAGGAACGAGACCGTGAACAATTGATAATCCCGCAATAACCGGCAGAGCAATCAATAATATATTTTGTTTTGTTGTTTTATGAATGGAAATAACTAAAGGCAGTAGAATTAAAATTCCTACTTCGAAGAAAACAGGAATACCAATAATGAAACCTGCTACTAGCATCGCCCATGGCAGTCTTTTCACACCGAATATTCTTACGAAATAATCCGCTACCTGCATGCCGGCACCTGAATCGGCCATCAGCTTACCTAAAATTGTTCCCAGCGCTAAAATTCCTACTAAGTGGCCTAAAACACCGCCCACTCCCGTTTCGTAAGCGCCAACAATTTTATCCATTGATAACCCAGAAGCAATTGCCAAAAACAAACTCGCAACCGTTAAACTAATAAACGCATGCCATTTAAAAACTGAAACACCTACAATAACAATAACAATTGCGGCAACTGTAATAGCTAATAAGTATGCATCCATCTTGCTTTCCACCTTCCCTTTAAGTAAACGCTTTCTCTATGTAGCAAAAAAGCTCTACATCCTGTGAATTTTTTTAAAAATAAGTTTCAATTATCGAAATCGTTTACATTAATTATTTTAGAAAACGATTTCATTTTTTTATCACTTAAATTATATGAAAAAAAAATTCTTAAATCAACAAAAAAACTCAAAAAAATTTTATCAATTTTCTTCCATACAGTTTTAACTCATAAAAAAATCCAATCATGTTAATGATTGGATTCATCTTATTTATTTGGTGATGGTTGGATCAGCCGTTTGACTGTCGATAATCGTTTTTTCGCTTGTTTTTAACGTTATTTCTTCATATTCCCCCGGCGCTAATACACTTTTATCTCCTCTCATGAGATACGTGTAAGCGATGATAGAAATGAATAGACCAAATGTCCAGGCATTATCCCATAAAAAGCGCAGTCCAGGAATCAGTAAGCCTAAAACGGGTATGGCCACGCCAATTACTAATGCATAAATGCCGTTTTTATTAAAACCTGTTGAATAACTGTAGCGACCGTTTACCTCATATAAATCCTTTAATGCCATCTGTCTCCTTCTTACAAGCCAGTAGTCAGCAATGGCGATGCCGTCTATAGGGCCAAGCAGCGCTCCGTATGTTCCAAGCCAGCCGAAAATATAGTTCCCGAAATTAGACATGATGTACCATGGCTGAAGTAGAATAGCAAAAATACCGGTCACTAGCGCCCCCATCGCAAACGTGATTTTCTTTGGATTCAGATTCTCAATTGCACGGGCTGGTGCGACGATATTTGCTCCCACATTAATCGTTAAAGAAGAAAGCACGATAACGATTGTTCCTAAGAAAATGATAAACGGAGGGAATTTAGCTACTAAGGCCACTGGATCCCAAATAGCTTCTCCAAATATAACGATTGTTGCTGAAGTAACGGCAATTCCAATAAATGAAAAAATACTCATCGTCAATGGCAAGGAAAAGGTTTGCGCAACCATTTGAGATTTCTGACTTCTAGCATATCGACAGAAATCCGGAATGTTCAAAGCGAGCGTCGCCCAAAAGGCAATAACCCCCGTTAAAGCTGGGAAAAATACGGCTAGAAATTCTCCTGTTGATGTAAATTTAGAAGGCGTAGATAAAATGGGGCCCCATCCTCCCGAGTTTGTATAAGCCCATATAAAAAGAATAATAGCCGAAATACCAATAACCGGAGCAGCAATCGCTCCTAATACTTTAATCGCTTGCGGACCTTTATATGCCACTCCTACATTTAAAAGCCAAAAAAGAGCAAATACAATGGCTGTATGACCAGTTAAACCATTCCAAGACGAAAACGAAGCGCTTAGAAGTGTATCGATTGCTTCCGTTCCAATCCATGTATTAATTCCAAACCACCCAGCAGCCACGATGGCCCTAGCCAGTGCTGGGATATGTGCTCCTTTATCTCCAAACCACAGGCGGGCAAATACTGGATAAGGAATGCCAAACTTGGTTCCAGCGTGAGAATTAAGCAAAATAGGAATAAGAACAATAACATTTCCTAAAAAGATTGTACCAATTGCTTGCCACCAGTTCATTCCAAGCGTCATCATTCCACTCGCCATTGTGTAAGCTGGAATACACAGACACATCCCAATCCAAAGCGTGGCAAAGTTAACTCCTTTCCAAGAATGCTCTTTCATCGTAGTCGGACGTAAATCCTCATTCCAAAGGTCACTGCCGCTCAGCTGATTGTGCGTCTCATCTGTGAGCGTCACAATTCCATCTTGCTCAATTTGTGTTTTCATCCATAAAACCCCTTTTCATAAAATAAGTTCATTTCAAAAAACAAATTTTATTTGAATTTTCTGAAATATAAAGGCGTTTGTGACGATTCCTTCTAGTATGTGATAAATACTAACGTTATCCCTTATTATATTTAATGAGAAACGGGGATACACTGGACAAATTGTAACATTATTTGAGGGAACTTTTATATATTGTGTAGTGTCAACTCTTTTGGTTGTTAGATAACCTAACACACAAAAAATCATCGCTTGAAAACTTCAAGCGATGATTTTTGAACTTAATGTACATATTTTTTTTGAAAAGCCGTAATGCTTTCGTATTCTTCTTTAAATAAGCGAGCCAAACGAATATAGATAGTCGTTAACTCTTTATATACTTCACTGTTTTCTTTGATTGGATAATGATGATTAGTCGCTCCAACCATATCAGAAACAACGTTCAATGAGTCAACTTCGCCAAGGCTATATAAGCCAAGGATAACTGCTCCTAGACATGAACTTTCAAAACTTTCCGGCACCGATACTTCTTGGTTAAAAATATCTGCCATCATTTGACGCCAAAGTGCGGAACGTGCAAATCCGCCTGTTGCCTGAATTTTTGTAGGCTCTCCAATTAACTCTTCAAGTGCCAATAATACCGTATACAAGTTAAAGATAACGCCTTCTAATACAGCACGAATCATATGTTCTTTTTTATGATGCAAACCTAGGCCAAAGAATGAACCTTTAGCATTTGCATCCCAAAGCGGCGCACGCTCTCCTGAAAGGTATGGGTGAAACAATAAACCGTCCGCTCCCGGTTTCACTAAAGCCGCAATATCCGTTAATACTTCATACGGATCTTTTCCAAGGCGTTTAGCTGTTTCTACTTCCGACGCTCCAAACTGATCGCGAGCCCATCTGAAAATCATACCGCCGTTATTTACAGGGCCGCCAATTACCCAGTGGTCTTCTGTCAACGCATAACAGAAAATACGACCTTTCGGATCGACTACTGGCTTGTCAGTCACTGCTCGAATAGCTCCGCTTGTCCCGATTGTCACAGCCACAACGCCTGGTTCAATTGCATTTACGCCTAAATTTGATAATACACCGTCACTTGCACCTACAATAAAGGGCGTATCTGGAAGTAAGTGCATGTCAACTGCAAGCGCTGGGTTTAGCCCTTTTAACTGATGCATTGTTGAAACAGGAGTGGATAACTGATCGGTTGTAACACCTGCTACTTTAAGTGCTTCTTCATCCCACGCAAGATTTTTCAGATTAAACAAACCCGTTGCTGATGCAATCGAATAGTCGATAACATATTCGTTAAACAACTTAAAGAATACATATTCTTTAATCGAAATAAATTTATGTGTTCCCTTCACTAGTTCAGGCTGTTCATTAGATAGCCATGTTAGCTTGGAAAGCGGCGACATCGGATGAATAGGCGTACCCGTACGCAAATAAATCTCATGACCATTGTATTCATTTTTAATTTTTTCCGTCCATTCTGCACTTCTATTATCCGCCCACGTGATACATTTTGTCAGCGGCTTTCCCTGCTGATCAACGGCAATAACACTGTGCATAGCTGAGCTGAATGAAACGCATAAAATATCCTCAGGTTTTACATCGCTCGTTTTTACAACCGTTTGAATTGTACGTACAACTGCTTGAAAAATTTCTTCAGGATCTTGCTCAGCCATCGCGGGCGTCGGCGAGTATAATGGATACTCAATCCCATGATTTGCAATGACTGTACCGTCTACTGAAAACAATACAGACTTTGTACTCGTTGTTCCGATATCTACACCTATTGCATATTTTTTGCTCATGCTGCTGTCCCCCTACTTTACTACTTTACTTATTTACAACACCGTGGCCGCCGAATTCGTTTCGAAGTGCTGCTACAACTTTTCCTGTAAATGTATCTTCCTCTAATGAACGATAGCGCATCATTAGCGATAAAGCAATAACAGGAGTTGCCGTTTGAAGATCAAGAGCAGTCTCTACAGTCCATTTCCCTTCGCCAGAAGACTGCATGAC
>NZ_JBFULJ010000078.1:0-11262 GCF_056400385.1 Priestia sp. P5_B4 | reverse complement strand
AAGGAGTGTAAAAGCTGCAAAAGAGACGATGAATAAACAAAAGTAACAGAAGTGCTACAAGAAATTGTAGCACTTTTTTATTTGGAAATAGAAAGGGACTTATTACATAGTTTTCCCTAAATGGAAAACATCATAAAACCCTGTGAATCCTTGATACATAAGAGAAATGCTGTGTTTTTTCGACTTTAGAGTGAAATAGGAATAATTTCATATTTTCAGAATAATCATTGACAGTGATAATCATTATCATTTATTGTTGTATTTGTTAATGAAAATCATTATCAATTGAATAAACAGGAGGATATGATATGTCAACGTCAACGAAACAACTTACATCAAACGAAATGCTGCTTGCTATGCAAAATGAACGTGAATCCAATGCAAGGTCTTATCCTAGACGCCTTCCTATTGCAATTAAACAWGCAAAAGGCGCCGTAATCACGGATATGGATGGAAAAGAATATATTGATTGTTTAGCAGGAGCCGGCACGCTTGCTCTGGGTCATAACCATTACGTAGTCCATGAAGCAATACAAGACGTTTTAGCAAAATCTATTCCTTTACATACATTAGATTTAACAACGCCTGTGAAAGAAGCTTTTATCGATGAAGTATTTGCTAGTTTGCCAGAACAATTTGCAAACAAAGCGAAAATACAGTTTTGCGGTCCAACTGGAGGAGACGCAATTGAAGCGGCTTTGAAGCTTGTAAAAACAGCAACAGGTAACCGAACGATTTTATCTTTTCAAGGGGGATATCACGGCTCCACGCACGGAACGTTAAGCATCAGCGGTACAACGAGTCCCAAAAAGCATATTCATGCGCTAGTGCCCGATACCCATTTTCTACCTTATCCATATGAATATCGCTGCCCGTTTGGCGTAGGTGCTGAAGGTCACACGTACATTAGTACGTACATTGAAAATATGCTGGATGACCCTGAAAGCGGAATTGTTACTCCGGCGGGTGTTGTAGTAGAAATTGTACAAGGAGAAGGAGGCTCTGTTCCGGCGCCGATTCCATGGTTAAAAGAGCTTCGCAGAATCACAAAAGAACGAAACATTCCGCTTATTGTCGATGAAGTTCAAACTGGAATTGGACGAACAGGAAAGCTGTATGCATTTGAGCACGCTGATATTCAACCGGATGTATTAGTGCTATCTAAAGCAATTGGAGGCAGCCTTCCTTTATCAGTCGTTCTATATGATAAAAAGCTGGATCAATGGGAAGCGGGTGCACATATCGGCACCTTTAGAGGAAATCAGCTTGCGATGGCTACAGGACAAGCCACTCTGCAATTTATAAAACAAGAAAACTTACCTGCACATGCTCATGAATTAGGAGCTTATATTCAGAGTCAGCTAAAGCATATTCAAAAGCAAGTATTCTCAATTGGTGATGTACGCGGAAGAGGTTTGATGCTGGGCATTGAAATCATAGACGCAACAAAGCCGGCTAATAAAATCGGCAGTCATCCTGCAAACGGTGAGTTAGCTAAGCTGATCCAAAAAGAATGTTTCGACAGAGGCGTCATTTTAGAAGTAGGTGGAAGACATGGTGCTGTTATTCGTCTGCTTCCTCCATTAATTTTAACGAAACAACAAACCGATGAAGTGTTAACAAGATTTGAAGAAGCGATAAAAGCAGCAGAAGAGAAGTGGGTGAATAAATAAAATGGCGCCGTTTGAAAAGTGGTTTTTATCATCATCCAAAGAAAGCCTCGAGAATTATGAAGCGATGATAGGCGGAATGACTGAGATGATTAAACGTCACTACCAGGAACTAAAATCCCCTTATACTCACATAGACGTTGACGAACTATCGAACTTAGTCAATCGTTCGGTCTATTTTAGCGAACACGAACAGCCGCTAGAAGATCTGTTTGATGACGTACAAGCCGTAGTGCTGGATCATTCGCTTCATATTTCGCATCCCGGGGCAATGGCGCACTTGCATTGTCCTCCGATTATACCGGCCCTTGCTGCGGAAGTGATGACTTCTGCTTTGAATCAATCTATGGACTCGTGGGATCAAAGTCCGGCAGCTACGTATATAGAAGATCAAGTGATTGATGAGTTAACACAACAAATTGGTTATCCAAGCTCTTCTTCCGGCGTTTTTACAAGCGGAGGGACTCAGTCGAATTATATGGGCCTTCTGCTTGCTCGTAATGAATATTGTCATGCTGCATTTTCCATTGATGTTAGTGAAGAAGGTTTACCGCTTCAAGCTAAAAAACTGCGGATTTTCTGCTCCGAAAAAGCCCACTTTACGGTGCAGCAATCTGCAGCTCAGCTTGGACTGGGCATGAATGCAGTGGTGAGTGTAAAGTGCAATGAAAGGCACGAGATGGATATAGAAAATTTAGAAGAAGCAATACGGGAAGTCAAAGCCCAGGGAAACCTTCCTTTTGCTGTTGTAGCAACGGCAGGCACGACGGATTTTGGAAGCGTAGATCCTCTTTTTGAAATGAGTAAGCTAGCTAAAAAAGAAGGGCTTTGGCTTCATGCTGACGCCGCTTATGGAGGAGCGCTGCTATTTTCACATAAATATCGTGAACGCTTAAAAGCTCTTGAACGAGCAGATTCTATTACGATGGATTTTCATAAGTGGTTTTATCAGCCGGTAAGCTGCGGCGCATTTCTAGTGAAGAATTCAGCAATGTTCAAACACATTCAGCTTCATGCAGATTATCTAAATCCCGAAGAAGATGAGCATGTACATTTGGTAGATCGCAGTATTCAAACGACCAAACGATTTGACGCCTTGAAGCTATGGCTGACTTTCCGTGCAGTAGGTACAAATGAGTATGGAAAAATGGTTGATCATACGATTGAAACGGCTAAGCAGACAGCTGAACATTTACGAAAGCAAAGGAATATTACGGTGTTAAATGATCCTTATATGAACGCGGTTGTATTTCGCTATGTGCCAGATACTTTATATAGTGATTGTCAAAAACAGCAGCATTATGAAAATAAGTTAAATCAGCGTATTCAGCAGCATTTATATGAAAAAGGCACTTTTATCATGGCAAAAACAAAGCATAAAGAGCAAACTTATTTAAAGCTAACGATGTTAAATCCTATGATTACAGTTGATTCTGTTGCCACTCAGTTAGAGGAAGTCGTGGCTTTAGGAAAAGAGTTGGAGAAAAAGGAGGAGCGATTACGTGAACGCTCAGTTATCGGCTAATTTTATTACTTTCCAGTAAAGTACCGTTCAGCTACCGGACGGCACTTGTTCTTTCCGGTCTTTTATTATCGCATTCAGAAAGAGGAGCTCAAGGAGTTAGATGTCGTCACTCTTTTAGCCTTTCTTTTAAAAGAAGTAACAGATCATTTACTACAGGTGAATGAGCTAATTGTACGTGTACTATTAAGCTACGAAAATATGAAATTGTTCATTGAAAAAAGACAGAAAGAGTTAGAAACGTGCTATAAATGGGACAAAACGTTCTTAGAATCTGAGCAGTCATTGCTTATTGGCCACCAGCTGCATCCGACACCTAAAAGCCGTCAAGGGATATTACCTGAAGAAGAAAAGGTGTTTGGGCCTGAAGTGAACGGCAAATTTCATCTTCATTATTTTAGAGCACATAAATCGCTTGTTACAGAACAGTCCGCCGAGAGTCAAACCGCTTCACAGCTTATTAAAGAGCAGTTGAAAAAAGATAAGAAGGTTTCTGAAGAATTCATACAGGTGTATTGCCAAGCGGACGATTATTCACTTATACCTATGCATCCGCTGCAAGCTCGTTATCTTTTAGGAAAAGAAGAAGTGTGTGAATGGATTCAAAAAGGCCGGCTTGCTTATCTAGGGCCACACGGTCAGCCGTTTTATCCGACTTCGTCTGTTCGAACCGTATACAGTGAAGATGCAGATGTGATGTACAAATTTTCTATTCCGGTGAAGATTACGAATTCACTGAGAGTGAATAAACGCAAAGAATTAAGCAGAGGTGTAGAAGTAAGCCGTTTATTGCAAGAAGGATTACAGGCGGAGCTTCAAGAAAATCATCCGGCTTTTCAAGTGATTGAAGATCCTGCTTACATCACGCTTGGAAAAAAGGAGCTTGGGTTTGAAGTCATGATTCGAAGCAACCCTTTTCAAGGTGAGCAAGGGAACCGTACAACACTCTTAGCAAGTTTGTGTCAAGATCATGTGTTTGGGAAAGCTTCTCAAATTGAAAATATCATTAATCATATTGCTTCAAGTGAAAATAGCACAAATGAAGACATAAGCAAGCGCTGGTTTAAACGCTATTTAGATGTTTCTTTTCATCCTATGATGTGGCTTTACACTCAAAAAGGAATTGCGCTGGAAGCTCATCAGCAAAATTCCGTTATTAAACTTGATGAAAACGGATATCCATCGGTGTTTTACTACCGTGACAACCAAGGCTATTACTTTATGAAATCAAAGGAACAAGAGCTTCGCAAGCTGCTTCCTTCCTTAAACGGAGAAAGCGATACGGTATGTGATGATGCTGTAGCAGAAGAAAGATTTCGTTATTACGTATTTTTTAATCATATTTTAGGATTAGTTAATGCTTTTGGTGCAGCTGGCCTCGTTCAAGAGTCAGATCTGCTATTGATTCTGCGACAAGAAATAGAGAGGTACAAAGAAAAAGATCATACGGGGCTTGTTTCATCGATGTTAGAAGAGAAAGTGCTTCCTTGTAAAGCCAATTTCTTAACGCGCGTTCATGATATGGATGAGCTGGTAGGCTCTCTTGAAACGCAGTCTGTTTATGTAAATGTTGAAAATCCTCTGTACGAATCTGCAGGTGTACGGGTATGAAATCAGCATTACAAACGCAGTATCCATTTATGATGCAGCAAAAGGAGCAGAGCATCACCTTTCGCTCTGTTTCTTTTGCAAAAGATTTCGAACGGCTGTACAAGTGGATGCATGAACCGCATGTTATTCCGTATTGGAATTTAAATATTTCAAAACAGGCGTATGAGCAGCATTTAAAAACATTTCTCGCTGATTCCCATCAAAAACTGCTAATTGGAGAAATTGACGGTGTACCTATGAGCTATTGGGAATCTTATACGGTCGACGGCGATATTATCAGTAACTATTACTCTTATGAAAAAGGAGATCAAGGGATTCATTTATTAATTGGAGAACCTGCTTTTTTAGGAAAAGGCTATATTTATCCGCTCCTTCTTAGTTTACTAAAGCACAAGTTCGAGGTAGCAGATACTGCTAAAGTAATAGCGGAACCAGATATACGAAATGAAAAGATGATTGCAGTATTTAAAAAATGCGGGTTTCAATTTATGAAAGAAGTGTCGCTGCCTGATAAAACAGGCGTACTGCTGAAATGTGAAAGAACAGTATTTGAAAGAAGGTGGAGCGAATGGAACAACGGGACATTTTAGACGTAATTGGAGTAGGAGTTGGTCCAT
Organism: Priestia sp. P5_B4; assembly: GCF_056400385.1. NCBI lineage: Bacteria > Bacillati > Bacillota > Bacilli > Caryophanales > Bacillaceae > Priestia > Priestia sp. P5_B4. The sequence goes on along the minus strand of NZ_JBFULJ010000078.1, from coordinate 5,842 downwards.
TTAATTTAGGATTAGCAGCTTTAATTGATAAAACAGATTGTACATATAAATGTTTTGAACAAAAAAAGGAGTTTAATTGGCATCCAGGAATGCTTTTAGAAGGGACAACTCTTCAAGTTCCATTTATGGCAGACGTGGTCACGATGGTGGATCCGAAGAGTCCATACACGTTCTTAAATTATTTGCATGAGCATGAGCGCTTGTATCAGTTTTATTTCTTTGAGAAGTTTCATATCCCAAGAAACGAATACAATCATTATTGCCGCTGGGTAGCAAGCCAGCTGAGCGGGCTTGAATTTAACAGCACAGTAAAAGAAGTGAAAATGCATGAAGATGCTAAACCTTACTACGAAGTAATAGTTGAAAAAGAAGGGAGACTTCATACCTTTTACAGCTATCATCTTGTAACCGGAGTAGGTACACAGCCCGTAGTGCCAAGAGACTTTCAATCAGCAGCCAGCGATACGTTCTACCACTCCGCTCAGTACAAAATGAATCGTGAACAAACGCTGAAGGCTAAAAGTATTACCGTAATTGGCTCTGGTCAAAGCGCAGCTGAAATTGTCTATGATTTACTTCAACAGCAGCCTCAGTTTGACTATAAGCTGAATTGGTATACGCGCTCAAAGGGATTTTATCCGATGGAATATTCAAAGCTTGGCCTTGAACATTTTTCGCCTGATTATACCCGCTATTTTTACAGATTGCCCCAGGAGAAAAAAGAGGGCGTTTTACGAAATCAAGCTCTTTTATACAAAGGAATAAGCTTTGAAACGATCGGTGATATTTATGATTTGATTTACGAACGAACAATTGGAGGAAAAGAAGTGCCGCTAATGATGCGCGCGCTTACGGAACTTGCAGGCGTTGAAAAGACAAACGATACACATCTTCTTACTCTTCACCAATACGAGCAGGCCTCGTTTGAAAAAGAAGAAAGTGAAATTGTCATTATGGCCACGGGCTATCATGCAAAAGAGCCTTCTTTTATGGAAGGTTTAAAAGAACATTTGCTGTTTGATGAAAAAGGACAGCTGAAAATTAATGAACTCTATCAAGTTGAGATGAAGAAAAAAGGCGCCCCGCTATTTGTTCAAAACGGAGAACTTCATACACACGGGGTTGGAGCACCAGACTTAGGTTTAGGGGCTTATCGCAATGCTGTCTTGATTAATCAAATTGCAGGTAAAAACGTGTATAAAATATATAAAAATACTGTTTTCCAAAAGTTTGGGTTTTAAGAGATGATTTCTCCGCGCTTTGTTTTTATCTGTTTATTTATGACCATGACGTCGGAAGTGTTATTATCACCATTTTATCCGCAGTATTTTACAAGTGCTTTCCATGTAGATGGAGTTGCAATGACGTCTTTTTTTATTATTTGCTGCCGGATTGTGGTCATTGTTATGACTCCTTTATGGGGAATGCTGCTTAAGAAGTGGAAAGTAAAACATATAATCGTAGCGTCACTTCTAATGACAGCCTTAGTTAAAGTCATTCTGAGTGAAGTTTCTACTTTTTATGGGTTTTTAGCCACTTCGTTAGTATTACTTGTGTTTCAAAGCAGTTTATATCTTTTATACCCATATTTAGTAGGCGGCATGAAAAATGGACAGAAAAAGGCAAGTGCTGCAACAACCTATGTATTTATTGTTCATACGGCTATTATTGTCGCTAGCTTGTTTGGAAGTGCGATTATTGCATGGGAAATGCCGCTTAAAGTATATCAATACTTTGCTTTAGCTGATATGGTACTGGCCGTATGGCTCGTAACAAGAAAAGCTTCATCTTTTAAAAAAGAAAAAACACCAGCGTACACTCAAAGTATAAACGAACCTATTTTTTTCTATTTGCTGGCTATTTTCTTTTTTCACCTTGGACACAATGTCATTCGCCCGTATTTTACATTGTTTACAAGCGACACATATGGCATGAGCAGTCAAGGCAGCGCTTTGTTATATGTGATGCCGAGCATTATGGCGATCGTCTTAAAGCTTGCGATACCTACAAAGCTATTTAATGGAAAAGTTATACCGCTTTTTTATAGCGTAACGGGTGCTAGTGCTTTACTGCTATGTTTGCAAGCATATGCCGATCATCTCAGCATGTTTATTATAAGTCGAATTTTATATGGAGCCGGGTTTTATCTCAGCATGGTTATACTTGATATCTATTTATTTCAAAAAAGCAAAGAAGGAGCTGCTTACTATTACAGCTGGCTTATTGCTGTTCAAAATATTGCCCTGCTGATTGCACCGCTTTTAGCACTAGAAATCAGCAAAGTAAATTTAGCGCTTCCTTTAGCAGTTGGTGCCGCTGCTTTGCTAGCTGCTAGCGCTGTAATGCCGCTGCGCAATAAAACAATCCCTATTCTAAGACAAGTAAAGGAGAATGAAGGATGAAAATCAAAGAAACGAATCTTTCCGTATTTAATAAGCAATCATGGGAAAAAGCAAATCGCCAGCTTTTAGCTAAAATGCTGCAGGAATTCATGTATGAAAATATTATTGAGCCAAAACAGCTGCAAAAGCAGGGGGCGCTTGCCACGTATCGATGGGAAGACCACCGAGGCGTTACATATACATATCAAGCGAAACAGCGATTGTTTGACAGTTTTTCTATACTGCCAGAAAGTATTAAGCTGACATCTAAAGCGTCAACCCCTACATTTTCGGAGGCCTTGCAGCTGTTAATTAGCTTATCTGAAGACAAAGGAATGTCTAGCTCAACCGCAGGTCACTTAGCAAAAGAATATTTTCATACATTAATAGCAGACGTGCATTTGCAAAATCGAAAATCAGCTGATGAATTAGCAGGTATGGATTATGCGGAGCTAGAAGGTGAAATGACGGGACATCCTTGGATTACATACAACAAAGGGCGTATCGGATTTGGCTATGATGATTATCTGCGGTTTGCACCTGAGCAAAAACAAAAAATTCAGCTTTCATGGATTGCTGTAGCGAAGCAAATTTCTTCTTTTCATTCATTAGATACCCTCGGCTTCGATGATGTTATGAAACAGGAGCTAAGCGGTGAGACGCTAGCTGAATTTGAAAAAGAATTAACAAGCCAAGACCTTTTAGCAGCGAACTATTACTATATTCCCGTCCATGAATGGCAGTGGATGAACGTGATTGTTCCTTTATTCGCTGAATACATTGCAAATGATTTAATTATTCCGTTAGGAGAAGGTGAAGATCAATATTTTCCTCAGCAGTCGATTCGTACATTTGTGAATACAACAAACCGAGGTAAATATCATGTAAAGCTTCCCATGAGTATATTAAATACGCTTGTGTACAGAGGCCTTCCAAGTGAGCGGACGGTAATTGCTCCTCAAGTAACTCAGCACATAAAAGGCATACGAGATCGCGATGCGTTTTTAAAAGATACGTGCAAAGTAGGACTTTTAGGTGAAGTGGCTACGTTAAACGTAACTCAGCCAACGTTTGCTTCTATTAAAAACGCGCCTTATCAGTATTTAGAAATGCTGGGAGTCGTTTGGCGTGAAAGCATCTATCAAGAGTTAGAAGAAGGAGAGCATGCGATTACGCTAGCTGCGCTTTTACATGTTGACAGTAAAGGGAAAGCTTTAGTTTCGTCGTATATAGAAAAGTCGGGCTTAACTCCTGTCGAGTGGATTGATGCGTTAACCAGCGCTGTATTGCCGCCGCTTCTTCATTACTTATATCAATACGGTACTGTATTTTCCCCGCACGGTCAAAATACGGTACTGGTGCTTAAAAACAACAAGCCCGTTCGAATTATTATGAAAGATTTTGTAGACGACGTAAATATTAGCGATCAGCCGTTTGAAGAACTGCAGCAGCTATCTTTTGAATTGAAAGAAGTGTTGCGCAGCGAAGAGCCGGAAGGACTGACGCAGTTTATTTTAACAGGGTTATTTGTTTGTCACTTCCGCTATTTAGCGACTATTTTAGAAGAGCATGAAGGCGTAGTAGAAGCGGAGTTTTGGAAAAGTGTACGAGCAGAAATTTTACATTATCAAGCATCATTTCCACATTTGAAAAAACGATTTGAATTGTTTGATTTATTACGTCCAACCATTACGAAATTAACGTTAAATCGAAATCGAATGTTTGATTACGGATACGAAGATGACGGAGATCGTCCTCACGCAAGCGAATATGGAAAGGTACGGAATGCCTTGCATGAGGTGAGTGAAAAAGCTGTTCAATAATAAGGAAAAGCCGCTGGTGTTGTGTAGCGGCTTTTTTATGGTTAATTCAAAAGCAGGAAGCGAAGGGGATGAGCTGCAGCACTTTAGGAAACACTCATTTTAGGTATGTGTAGAACGTAAAGGTGAGTGAATGAACGATTTGATGGAGTAGATGTTAGAACAACAAGTACACAAGCTGAAGCAAACGTTTCGGCTTTCTTTTGTCAAAGTCTTATTTCAATGTCGCATCGCTACAAGGATAATGGTACAATTGTCTGTATATTTAAAAAAAGAGAGGGAATTACATGAAATCGCATATTCAAAAACATTTAACTTCATATAAAGAGAAATATAAAAATCGCGGTCGGCTGCTAATTAGCTGTCCGGACAAACCGGGTATTGTAGCCGCTGTGTCTACGTTTTTACATGAGCACGGTGCAAATATTGTAGAATCAAGTCAACATTCAACGAACCATGAAGGGGGTATGTTTTTTATCCGTTTCGAATTTGAATGTGAGGATTTATTAGCTAAAGAAGCAAAGCTAGAAGAAAGCTTCAAAAAAATTGCCGATACATTTTTAATGAACTGGCAGTTTACATATGCTCATAATTTGAAAAAAACAGCTATTTTTGTGTCAAAAGAGCCTCATTGTCTACTAGAGCTGCTGTGGGCATGGGAAAGCGGAGATTTGATGACAGACATCGCTGTCGTTGTGAGCAATCACGAAGATGCGCGCGAAGTGGTTGAATCATTCGGTATACCGTTTAAGCATATACCGGCGACAAAAGACATTCGCCAAGAAGCAGAAGCCAAACAACTGCAGGTATTAAAAGATTATAATATTGACGTGATTATTTTGGCGCGTTATATGCAAATTTTAACGCCGACTTTTGTGGCGGAAAATCCGTATCGTATCATTAATATTCACCATTCATTCTTACCGGCATTCATTGGAGCACGTCCATATGAACGCGCATATCAACGAGGTGTAAAATTAATTGGTGCTACGTCTCACTATGTAACAGACGACTTGGATGAAGGACCAATTATTGAACAAGATATTGAACGCGTGAACCACCGTGATGATGCGGATGACTTAAAGAAAAAAGGCCGCTTAATTGAACGTACGGTGCTCGCACGTGCTGTGAAATGGCACTTAGAAGACCGCATTTTAGTGCATGAAAACCGCACAATTGTATTCAATTAACAAAGACTAAGCTGTTGAAAAAGTAGTTTAGCCGAAGGAAGATCCGAACGATGAATCGAGATTCTTGAAAGAGAATGAAATTCGTTCGGATTTTTTTTATGGTCATGGTAAACGTAGATTTCATCTGTTTAGTTGCTTCTAGCGGTTGATTGGAGGCAAGGCGAAGACTCCTCTGGGAAAAGCGGAACAGATGAGACCCCGCAAGTGTAAGCGACGAGGAGGCTCATCGGCCAAGTCTTGCACGGAGATCAACCGCGGTGTCATAAGCGATTATTTAATTGATTTTGTTAGGTCTCATTCTTGTTTTTTCTAGGGGAATTGCGTATCTAAATGATAAAAAACTTTTCTGCATGAGCTGAGATTTAGTTGTTTACTTAGCTCGTGAACACTTATACAATAGAAAAGGACTTTTTAATAAAGGAAGTGTCGGAAGTGAAACAATATCTTGAAC